>JBAYRB010000064.1:0-9158 GCA_041676905.1 Spirosomataceae bacterium | reverse complement strand
TATTCACATCGCCTTCGGTTACAGGAGGCAGAACGAATGAATTGATACGATCTTGTGCAAATTCGGGCACCCACCCGTCATAACTCGAACAATTAATAGCCCCATTCATCGCAGCCGTCATCCCGCTAGTTCCCGAAGCCTCTCTTGTAACAATAGGTGTATTCAACCAAATATCAGCCCCATCTTTAAGCAGTTTCGATAGAGCTAGCTCGTACCCCGTTAATACGGACGCATTCGGAATGAGATGGGTTAAATTTTGAATTCGGTTAAACACCCCAATAGCTCCCCAGTCTTTCGGGTAGGGTTTTCCTGCCCAGATAAACTGAAGCGGATATTTTTTATTATTCATCAAACGGAAAAATCGATCGATATCACTTAGCAGCAGATCGGCTCTTTTATAAGCCGCAAACCTTCTTGCCCAAACGATTGTAAGCACTTCGGGCGAAAAAATCCGCCCGGTTTGATCGGCCACTACCTTGAACAACCGACTTTTTAATTCCCGTTTGCGGGCTGCAATGGCTGAAGTGTCACCCTTTACCCTGGCTTTTTCCAACTCCTTATCAACCCAATATGCTTTGTTCTGCGCATTCGTAATGTGAATAATTTCACAAACATCTGCATTCCCATACCACATTTTCCGAGCTACCTCCCCGTGTAATTGAGAAACACCGTTTGCTTTTCTAGCAAGTCGCAATGCAGCCAGCGTATGATTGAAAATGTCGTCATGTGTACCGGTGATGAACCGTACCTCCTCCAGCGACAACCCATTGAAAAAGCCGATCTGATTTAGAAAATGAATGTTGTGCTTTTCATTACCGGCTTCTTCAGGCGTGTGGGTTGTGAAAACCATCTTTTGTTTGACAGCTTCCTTGTCTTTCAAACGATCGTATAAATAGAACGCTGCTGGGAGCGCATGAGCTTCATTTAAATGATAAACCTCTGTCTCCCAACGCAATTCTTCCAAGAGTCGCGCCCCGCCAAGTCCTAATAAAGCACATTGAGCTACTTTAATGGTGGGGTCAGCATCGTATAAGTGATAGGAAATCGATCGAGCGTTGTAATCATTTCCATCCGTATCGGTGGTCAAGAAAAACACGGGAGCCGTTCCGAAAGTTTCTGGGGCAAGGTAATACACATGCACCCATACGTCTTGGCCGAGCAGATGTACTTGGAAACGGATTTTCGTATCGGCCAGGAAATGATAAATTTTCTCACGAAATGTAGCCCGAAACGTGTTGTCTTCATTGCGTTCCTGGTCGTAGTAACCATATTTCCAGAGTATCCCAATGCCAATTAAATTCTGCCTTAATTGCCATGCACTTCGCATATGGGAACCGGCTAGGAAGCCTAACCCCCCGGAATATATTTTAAGGGCTTGATCAATGGCAAACTCCATCGAAAAATACGCCACTCGTTTTGAATATTCCGGCGCTGGTTCTACTGGATGCTGATAAGGCAATTTTAGCATAATAATTACTTCATTAAATGCAGGATATCTGGAAAGTGACCATTCCAAACGGATTCAACAAGCTGTTTATTTCTTCTTTTTCGGGAAGGGGTAATCCACGTGGTAGATCTTCATTCCATCCGACTCCCGTATATAAGTAGAAAATTGTCGTTTACCTTCGGTCAATTCAATAACTCTTGCTCCATTCTTATGACGCTGATAGGTATTTTCACTGCCCGACCAACAACCGTATGTCAAGGCGATGCCCATATAGTCAACCAAGTAATCGTTTACGTGATCGTGACCTACAAAAGTTCCCATTACATCCCCCGACTCTAACATCGCTGCAAACATTCCCGTATTGATATCCGGGGGGCATTCGTTTTCATAGCGAACCCCCACCCTTTTATTACGAATATCGTCAAATGCCATTTTATATTCAGGAAGGGGAATATGGAAAAACGCCAAAGCGGGCAGGGTATCCCGATAAATTTCCCGGAAAGAAGCGCTCATTTCACGAAACCAATTCACTTGATCAGCAGCAAACCAGCCGTAACCTTTCACCCGGGGGTTCTTACTATACCCATGCGAATCCATAGCATATATTATAGCTCCGGCTTTGCTATGATTACCCTCGATTGTAAAAGCCCCATTCAAATAGCCTGACACCCCGGGCAGCTGTATACGCGTATTGACGATATAGGGCTTGGTAACAACGTAAGCCGCAACCTCTTCCCGCTTCATATCCGACTCATCGTCATGATTCCCTAAGGTAACCATATAGGGAATTCGCCGCGAGATTACAGGTTGTAAGACCTCATCCCACCCTTTCTTGGTGGGCCCTTTCACCACCACATCACCTGTAAAAACTACCAAATCCGGCTTTTCGGCATCTAGGGTGGCCTCCATCATGGCAATCGACTTCTTGGAGGGCTCTCCACCTGGCACATAATGGATGTCGGTAAATTGTACAATTCTGAATTTTCCATCCTTACGGAATTTCAGATTTTGCCCTTCCACAGAACTCAGAAAGAAGACAAATAATAAAAACTGAATAATAAAAAATTTGCGCATGTACTTAAAGTTTAATGTTGGGTGTTAGAACAATATGTGGGTTTAATGCATTGCACAAAAAACTGCTTACCATAATACGGACTTCGGCGTTTTGCCGACTACTAATATAAGATGGTTCCGCATTAAGAATTCAAAATGATAGGTCGAAGATTCTTAAAGTTAACAAACATTGACAATTTACGTTAATTCCATTCAGTATCAACGCGTCTTTGCGCTTGGACTTAGCATTTTCCCAAGTATTTGTCTGGAATTTTGCTCACGGTTAACCGGAACATTTTGTAAATTTGCGCCGTGTTAGGTGACTGGAATTCTGAGAGGATGATTTTACAAAAACCGGCGGGATCGTCCCGGCGGGTTTTCGCGTTTATGAAGCCGGGTATCCCAAGTGCGAATTTCGAGTCCTATTCGCTCAAACAAATCTTTGTCAACAAATTTCAACTCCAAATTAAGAACTCATTTTGAAAGTCGAAGAACTGCTGTCACTGTATCAGTCCGATAGCTTTATCCAAACCTTGATTCATCGATTCAAATCGGATGCCGATCCTCATATTCAAATCAAGGGGCTCATCGGCAGCTTGGATGCGGTCATTGCAGCAACTATTTATAGAGAACACCCGGGTATTTCCTTGTACGTGATGGAAGATCGGGAGCAAGCCGCCTACTTTGTTAACGATCTCCAAAACCTACTCCCCGAAGCTACGATTCTCCTCTATCCGCCGTCGTTTAAACGCCCCTATGAATATGCAGAAGTCGATAACGCGAATGTTTTAGCTAGGGCGGAAATTTTGAATAAGCTGAACGTCACTCAGCATACCCCTCTACTCATCGTGACCTATCCGGAAGCTATGAGTGAAAAAGTCATTAATAAACGCTCTCTTTTAGCAAATACATTTACCATAAAAACGGGTGAACGGTTGGATCATTCGTTTCTAACAGAGTTCTTAAACGAATATGGATTCGAGGTGACCGATTTCGTTTTTGAACCCGGACAGTTTTCCGTAAGGGGTGGTATCGTGGATATCTTTTCCTATGCGAGTGAATACCCTTATCGAATTGAGCTTTTCGGAGACGAGGTAGAAAGTATCCGCTCCTTCTCCCCCGAAACACAGCTTTCCATGGAGGCGGTTAAACAGGTGAATATAATTCCAGATATTGAACAAAAACTAACCCATGAATCAAGGGAATCATTTCTGGATTTTTTCCCTGAAGATAGTTTGCTATGGTTCAAAGACGTGGAAATGTTGCTGGAGATCACGGAAAAAGGCTTCGAAAAAGCCCAAAAAGCACTCATGGAAACCACAGGAGGTGGCGTACAAGTGGTGTCGGACCCAGATGAGCTTTTTGAAACCCGAAGGGGATTACTGCAGCGAATCAAGAAATTTAAGACGGTCGAATATGGACGTAGATTCTATTTTAAAGCCACTCCTTCCGTGGAGATGCCTTACCCCAAATACCCATCCCGACCTCAGCCTTCTATCAATAAAGACTTCCAACGTCTTATCGACAATTTTGAAGAAAATCAATCAAACGGCTATACCAATATTATAGCCGCAGAACAAGCCCGCCAACTCGACCGGTTAGAAAGGATTTTTGAGGACATTAACCCGTTTGTCCGGTTTCAAGGGCTGCATCTATCACTTCGGGAAGGGTTTATCGATGATCACCTTAAAATTGCATGTTATACGGACCATCAGATATTTTCCCGTTTCCACCGCTACCGGCTCAAAGACCGATTTAGCAAAACCAAAGCCATTACGCTAAAGGAGCTTAAGACTTTACAACCGGGTGACTACGTAACCCACGTAGACTATGGTATTGGTCGGTTTGCAGGGATGGAAAAGGTGGACGTAAACGGCAAAATGCAAGAGGCTGTTCGACTGGTTTACCGTGACAACGACCTGCTCTATGTGAATGTTCATAACCTTCACAAGATTGCCAAATATTCGGGGAAGGAAGGAACCCCTCCCACCATGAGTAAATTGGGCTCACCAGAATGGGAGAACAAAAAGACGAAAGTCAAAAAACAACTGAAAGACATAGCCCATGAACTCATTGCACTGTACTCCAAACGTCGGAAAGCCAAGGGCTTCGCATTTTCACCTGAAAACTATTTACAGGTTGAGCTCGAAACTTCCTTTCTTTACGAAGACACACCGGATCAAGCGAAAGCCACTGCGGATGTAAAAGCGGATATGGAAAAACCCTATCCTATGGATCGACTAGTATGTGGGGATGTCGGTTTTGGTAAAACAGAGATCGCCATCCGGGCGGCGTTCAAAGCGGTATGTGATAGTAAACAGGTTGCTGTATTGGTTCCTACAACCATTCTGGCGATGCAGCATTTTAAAACCTTCAGTGAACGACTGGCCGATTTCCCAGCCACTGTCGAATATGTGAACCGTTTTAAATCAACAAAGGAAATTAAAGAAACCCTCAAAAGGGTGGAAGAAGGAAAAGTCGACATACTTATCGGCACACACCGAATCCTGAATAAGGATGTAAAATTCAAGGATTTAGGCCTACTCATCGTAGATGAAGAGCAGAAGTTTGGGGTAAAAGCCAAGGATCGGCTGAAAGAACTAAAAGTCAATGTCGATGTTTTAACACTCACCGCTACGCCCATACCCCGTACCCTCCATTTTTCCCTAATGGGCGCGCGAGACTTGTCGGTCATTACAACCCCACCTCCCAATCGTCAGCCCGTTACGACCGAAGTACGGGTATTCAACGAAGAATTTATTCGGGATGCAATTACCTACGAACTACAGCGAGGCGGTCAGGTATTTTTTGTCCACAACCGAGTCAACGACATCGAATCCATTGGCAATATCATCTTGCGATTGGTCCCGGAAGCGAGAATTGGAATCGCTCACGGACAAATGGATGGCGACCGACTGGAAAAGGTGATGATCAAATTTATGGAAGGCGATTATGACATCCTCCTGTCGACTAACATTGTGGAGTCGGGAATAGATATTCCTAATGCCAATACGATCATTATTAATTCTGCCCATCATTTTGGTCTTAGCGACTTACATCAATTAAGGGGTCGCGTCGGCCGTTCGAATCGTAAGGCTTTCTGTTATTTGGTTACCCCCGCCATATCCACATTAACCAGTGAGTCTAGGAAACGCCTCCAGGCTCTGGAAGAGTTTTCTGATTTAGGGGACGGCTTTAAAGTAGCCATGCGCGATTTGGATATTCGAGGGGCTGGAAATCTATTAGGCGCTGAACAGAGTGGTTTTGTAAACGACTTGGGCTACGAAATGTACCATAAAATACTGGATGATGCCGTCCGTGAATTAAAAGAAAATGAGTTCAAGGACCTTTTCGCAGATTCTGTCTCGGCACTACCTGAGCTTGTACCAGTGACGCAAATCGAAACGGATTTGTCTATTCTTATCCCTGAGGAATACGTTAAAAATATTTCTGAACGGCTTTCTCTTTATACTCGACTCGACAATATAAAAACCGAAGATGAGTTACAAAGTTTTCAAGACGAAGTGGTTGACCGATTTGGTCCGCTACCGACAGAAGTTAAGGATCTTCTAAAAACCGTACGCTTGCGGTGGTTGGCGGAAGCATTACATTTGGAGAAACTAATTATTAAAAACAATACATTAAAAGGTTATTTCGTTTCTTCACCGGATGACTCCTTTTACCAGTCTCAAACTTTCGGGAATATCCTTGACTTTATTCAAAGAAACCCCCGAAATAGTAATTTAAAAGACGCAAAGGGGAAATTAATTTTCACATATCAGGATGTAGAAACGCTTCAAAACGCCTATGATGTCTTGTTGAAAATGAAGGGGAATACTGATAATTGATAAAATATAAAATTGGTTGTTTATCTTTGGTGGTGAAAAAAACTGCCGTCTATTGTTCGTTGGACAAAATAACAATGATTTGCATGCCTAGATTTGGATTATTGCAGTTAGCATTCGCGCTCTCGCTTGCTGTTGCAGTTTCTTCCTGTAAAAAAAAGACGCCCACGAGTATGAACCCGGGTAAAACCAGTTCGAAGACGGGGCTAGCATATAATACGGAAGATGGTTTCAAGGTCAAAAAATTCAAGGCGCTACCCGCCGGTCCAGACCTGGTATTTATCGAAGGCGGCCGTTTTACGATGGGCTCTCTGGAGGAAGATGTCATGTTCACCCGTGACAACCTGGAAAGAACGGTAAGTATTCAGTCTTTTTATATGGACGAAACGGAGGTCGCCAATGTACACTATCTCGAATATCTTGACTATGTTAGACGAGACTCCACAGAGGAATTTTACACCAAAGCTTTGCCCGATACCACGGTATGGTTGAATCCTCTTTCGTTTAACGATTCCTACATGACCATGTACCTGCGCCATCCTGGCTTTAGGTTATATCCGGTCGTAGGGGTTTCCTGGGCACAAGCCAATGATTATTGCATTTGGAGGACCAATGCAGTGAGTCAGGCACGCTATAGCAATGCCAACAAACCCAAGAAACGTTTTTCTTTACGTCGAAACCGAAATCAAGACGCTGATGCTGAGCTCTCAGGTGATCCTTTTAATCAGCCTTCTATCGAAAGTGGTTATGTGATGCCTCCGTACCGACTTCCTACAGAAGCGGAATGGGAATACGCTGCCAAAGGGATGATCGGTACGCAATTTGCCGACGAAAACCAGTCTAATCAGCGTATCTATCCATGGGATGGTTCTACGCTACGTAATCCGCGAGGACGTAAGCAAGGACAAATGCTCGCTAACTTTAAGAGAGGCCCTGGTGACTATGCCGGTATCGCAGGAAAATCAAATGATGGTGCTATTATTACCCAAGAAATACGTTCATATCCACCTAACGACTTCGGTCTGTATGACATGGCGGGTAACGTGAGTGAATGGGTTTACGACGTGTATCGTCCGATGTCATTTATGGATGTAGCCGACCTAAACTCCTTTAGAAGAGACGGTTACTTGGACGAAGAAACCAAATACGACTCAAAAAGTTATAACTCGTTGATTTCTGATAAATTAAGGGTCTACAAAGGTGGTTCCTGGGCTGACGTCGCCTACTGGCTGTCACCCGGAACAAGACGGTATATGGAAGAAGATTCCGCAACTGCAATGGTGGGCTTCCGCTGTGCAATGATCGCTACCGGTAGAAACCGCTAAGAAAAAAAACGAAATTTAATACAATAGCCGTTGTTCAATACCGAGCAGCGGCTATTGTGATTATGTGCAACTCTCTACATCCAGCCTCGATCAAAACAGCTATACATGCCTCTAGCGTAGCACCAGTCGTCAGTACGTCATCCATTAAAATGATACGAAGAGCACTGACATCGACACCCGTACGCACACAAAACACTCCCTGCATACTAGCTATGCGCTCGGCTTTAGACTTACCCGTTTGGGATAACGTATAAATTTCGCGACTCAATAAACCTGTATCCACCTGTATGCCAGAAATTTCCGAAAAACCACGGGCGAATGCCTCGCTCTGGTTGTAACCGCGTTCCCGCAGCTTTCTAGGATGCAACGGAACAGGCACAAGCACGTCGGCTTGTGGAATTTTACCCTGGGAAGACCATTCTTCAGCACAAAGCCTACCCATCAGGACCCCCAGCGCTTCATCGCCACGATATTTCAGGGCATGCAATAATCGCTGAACTTTACCGCCAGACTGGTATTCTAAAAAAGATTGAACTGAAACAACCTGCTGGTAGCCTATAAATTTATCCCTAACATGACTCCCAATCATTCCATCGGTCTGTAACCTAGGGAGCGTTAGTAAACAACGGGTGCAAAGTTCATATTCCGTCCCCACCAGCAAGTCATGGCAGGAAGCGCAAACGCGAGGATAAAGAATATCAATGAAATCCTCCCAAAAAGAAGCTATCTTTGTAGGCATCGGAATTAAAGTATAGTATGGTGAAAAGGAAGGGGGGAATACCTCGAAACGGTTTTAACACCTCCCATTTTTAGAGAACTAAATTTCCGATTTTTTTAAGATAAAAACCATAGGTAAATTGATAGAAGAGCATATAACCCTCGATCAACAGTGGGAGTTTTTACTGGATAAACTGGAAAAGGTAGTAGGGAAACGGCCTGCTGACCTGAATGGAGTATTGTTCCTGATTGGTGTACAAGAATTAGGAAAGGGTGTATTGCACTTTACGAAAGAACAAAAACAGGACCTGATGCATATCGGGGTATGTACCGTTACAGGCATTTCAGGATATTACGAAAAAACCGGGGTCGATGCCGACGGTTGGCCTATCTTTGAACTGAAACAAAAACTCCCTTTCTCCGACCTAACCAACCAGGAGCAGTTCTTGAAAATGCACGTAATCGAGTACTTTAAAAAAGTGCTTCAATAGGGTACCTGAAGTATTCCCCCACGAACTTTATCACGTGTTAAGAAAATTTAACAACAATCGTGAAACTTTTCGTGGAACATCTTTTGGTAATTCCCGCGAATATTTGAAATTTGAGTTTCAAATGTAAAAAATAATGGGCAAAATTATTGCAATAGCGAATCAAAAGGGAGGCGTTGGAAAGACGACCACGGCGATTAACTTAGCCGCAAGTCTGGCGGCACTCGAATACAAAACCCTCTTAGTAGATGCCGACCCCCAAGCTAATTCGACCTCTGGTTTA
>JBAYRB010000063.1:0-9171 GCA_041676905.1 Spirosomataceae bacterium | reverse complement strand
CTCCCATTGGAAACCTCGTCGACGATTTCGAAATGCGGGATGGTACCAAGTTCGATTGGAATAATCCCCAACACCGTGCGGAGCCCTACAAAAACAGAGAGCCACGATTTTACGCAACGATACTATATAATGAAGCCCCCTGGAGGGTACGCCCCCTAGATGCCCAAGGCTTAGACCCACACAATCGAGTTCAAACGGGAAGTTGGGAAGTCTGGAATCCAACAACCAATTCTATCAATATTGTCTATGGAGTAGATACGCGGAATAGCACCATTGAAGATTGGAATGGCTCCTATACTGGCTACTACTGTCGCAAATACATTGACCCCAATATCGATGCCCAATATGTGAAACAAACGGTTACGTGGAGATTCATCCGTTACGCTGAAATTCTCCTAAATTACGCTGAAGCATGTATAGAGTTGGGGGAAGAAGAGGAGGCGAGAAAATACATTAATATGGTTAGAAGAAGAGCAGGGTTGCCTGGTATTTCGGAATCGGGAGAGGAACTGAAAAAGCGATATAGAAACGAACGGCGCATTGAATTAGCTTTTGAAGACCATCGGTTTTATGACGTAAGACGATGGGCAATCGGTCCGGAAGCCTATCAACCTGTAAAAATTGCCAAAATCGTCTACAAACTTAACCCCGACAAAACAACGGCTACGCGCCCCACCGTCACTCACGAAGAGTGGGAATCTAGGTCCTGGAATGAAAAAGCCTATTTCCTCCCAATCATGAGGGATGAAATGAACAAAAACAGCGCATTGATTCAAAATCCCGGATATTGATACCGACCTACATTTGCGGAATGCCTGACCGGTCTACCTAATTCGGTCAGGCATTTTTTCATCTACGCACGGACGACTATATCCAAAACCTTTATCTAGCTTTTGGGATTAAGTTGATGAAAGGAAATTTTATTACGGCACCCTAACTGACACAGAAAAGACGTTGTAATTCGTCTTATTTATGAAGAACAGGTAATTCCCTTTGTGATAGGTATTTCGCCTCGAAGATCCATTAAGCTTTACCGGTTAACTAAGTAGAACCTTGTGGATCAGTACTTTTATTCAAATTTTCGGCTCCCTGTAGTCAAGAATATTATACCAGCCGTATGTAACTGTAAGGACCGGAAAGAGCTACCAATGTTTAGAAACAGGAAACACCATTTTAACCGCACCTATGGGAATATATGGAAGGGTATAGCCTTCCTCCTGCTCGTGGGATCGTCGGTTTCAGGCGAAACCCTTTACCGTCAAGCTAGGGAAACGTTTACCCCGATCGAGATGGATAGGGGCGACACGTTAATGTTTACACTTCGAAATGGAGAAATCCGTACCCTGATTTTACTGGAGACGTCGGCTGATATCATCATCACGAACCTCGCTAAGCTTAAAGAAGACCAACCTGGAGGTGCCACGCTTTATCAATTTACTTGCCAGGTCTTAATTGATGGGCATTTAATGAAAATGGAGAGATATGTCGGTTCGCAGGAAAGCTTTTATGAACCCTATGTGATCAACGGAATGAGGATATGGTTTGATGGTGTTGATAGTATCGGGTCAATTATTAAAGACGAGCATGGAGGGAAAAGCAGCGAATCAGTTCCTCAAAAAAATGCTCGGTTCGCAATAACGGATATGACCATGCGTATCTGTCCGTCGATACTCTTCCCCATGTATCCTAATCCCGAAAATTACCTGCGAATTTCGGACAGTTACAATGGCGACGATTGCTGGATGGGAGCCTACAACGGTTTTGAACTTCATGGTGGACTCGACGTAAATTTTCCACCCGGGACACCCAATTTCACCCCTTTTCAAATTGATGATCATTACCTGTTTAATAGCCTGGAAAAAGGTGACAATAATAATCGGTGGCGAGGCTGGCACGTTTGGAACAACGGTGACCGATGGACTATACAAAACCACCATCTTTTGAACCTTCGTATACCGGAACATACACCCATAGAGCCCGGTACCCACTATACTGATGCAGCAGGTGTGCATCTTGGTAGTTTTGCCCATTCCCACTACGTGTTTCGGATTAAGACACCCCTTGATGATAGAGAGATATTAGTGGACCCTTGGATTATTTTCTGGCAAACGTTCGAAGACAACCGAGAGCGTTCGGGGGAAACAAAAGCTATCATGGCTCCACTAAGCCCAGGGAAAACAGGGATACCCGTTCAATTTGACGGAAGCAATTCGAGGCTGAAGAATAGTAGTATGAGACTGTCGTATTATTGGACCTTCGGTGATGGAACCACCTCCATAGAAAAAAATCCGAAACACATTTTTGTAAAACCAGGAATTTACCCGGTCACGCTATTGGTAGATGACGGAATCGTAAAAAGCAGCTTTACACAACATATCACGATAGACGGAGGAGCAGTGAATTCACCTTCACTAGCTTTAGCTTGTAATCAAGAACCATCGTTCCGAATCAGCCCGGTACATATCATGGATGTTAACGGCGTTAATAAGACACACATCCCCAATTCATTACATTTCCTTGCCCGGGAGAGCAGGCCTAAACCAAACCTGAAAACGATTGAATTAGTTAACATTGGGAAAGGCACGCTTAAGAAGGTGGTCGTCGCTGACGTACACTATTTCAGGGGAAATGGATGGCTAGCGCTTCATGTAGAAGGGGAAGGTAATCATCAACGTATAAATGTCTCTGTCGATGGAAATGGGCTCTCGGCCGGAATTTATTCCGCTCGGGTACGGGTGGAGGCTCCTGGAAGTGTCACGGAGACACAATATTTCCAAGTTAATTTGACGATACCGACCTACCCGCCATCTCATCGAGAAACACTAAACTTAAAGCAGGAAATTGTCGATAATGCTGATATACGAGAGAACCGATTTTATTGCACACCCTATTTCTGGGTGGCACCAGAGTTTAAAAGATGGCAGGAAAAAGGGTATAAAGATCTATATTTAACCAATGGAGGAAGGGCTATCCCAGGTGAGTTCGCGAGGTTTAGACCTGATTTAGCCCAAGGTACCTACGAATTATATTTTTCAGAAAAAACGCCTTATGATCCCGCAATAAGAGCTAAGTACCGAGATAAAGAATACCCAGTCGATTCACTTCTCAACCCTATACCCCGCTTTCAGATCAAGGTTTATTCCCGTAGTGGCGAAAACGAATTATGGGTGAAACCTACAGAATCACTTTATATCGGAAAATTTGAGTTTTGGGAAGGGATGGACGGGTATGTAGATATTCTAAGTGAGGGATCGGTAGGTCAAGTGTTGGTGGATGCTCTAATATTCAGAAAGGTAGAAGAGTAAACGTTTTATAAAATGGGCAGGTCTGCACGGATATGAAATAGAAAGATTGGGCTAAATTACGGGTAATTTGGGTCTCTCTCTTCCAATGAAAACCATAGACTACTTATGTATAGATTATTCCTCCCAATCATCCTACTATTTATATGCTTTGGCTCAGTTTCAGCTCAAAGTAAAACACCAAAAGCAGTTTTTATCATCGTTGATGGGATTTCATCGAATAGTATTGAAGCAATTGAAACGCCAAATTTGGATGAGATTGCGGGTGTAGGAGGGTATACCCGAGCCTACGTGGGCGGTGAGAAAGGGACTTATTCCCAAACACCCACCATCTCCGCTGTCGGATATAATAGTTTATTAACAAGCACCTGGGTGAACAAACATAACGTCTGGGACAATCGAATTCTAGAGCCTAATTACAATTATTGGACGATATTCCGCTTTTTTCAAAATCAATATCCCCATAAAACAACGGCTATCTTTTCGACCTGGCTCGACAACCGAACCAAATTGCTCGGTGAAAACCTACCCGGTACCGGCCAACTCAGAATCGGATATTCGTTTGATGGCTTTGAAATCGATTCAGTAAGGTTTCCTAAGGACGATCAGTCGGATTATATTCGGGAAATCGATGAGCTAGTGTCGTCGGAAGCGGGGAATTACATCAAACAGCACGGACCCGACCTTTCCTGGGTATACCTTCAATATACCGACGATATGGGGCATAAGTTTGGCGACAGTGAACAGTTCAGTCACGCAGTTCAACTCGCCGATAAGCAAGTAGGAAGGGTGTGGGAGGCAGTTAAATACCGTCAGAATAATTACGGAGAAGACTGGCATATTTATATTACCACCGACCACGGTAGGGATGCCAAATCAGGCCAAAACCATGGAGGGCAATCGGACCGTGAAAGAGGAACCTGGATCATTACCAACGCAAATGGTCTAAATACGCAATTCAGCGACAATACCCCGGGAATTGTGGATATCATGCCGTCGATCGCCCGGCATTTAGGGATCAAATTTCCTAAAGAACAAGCCTTCGAAATAGATGGGACTCCGCTGATTGGGAAACTTTCTTTTACAAATCTTGCCCTGGCCTATGAGAACAAAACGATACACGTAACATGGAAGGCCATAGATAAAAACGACCGTTTAAAACTGTGGATTTCCACTACCAATGATTTCGAAAATGGGGGCACAGATAGTTACCACTTGGTCACTTACGTTCAATGTTCGGAAGAAGCAGCAGTAATAGATGTCAGTAAACTTCCCTCGGGTTTTTTTAAAATCGTCCTGGAAGGTTCCTATAATACGGCCAATAAATGGTTGGTCGGAAAATGAATTTGGCCTCCACTGAAAATCATCTAACGTTTGCGAAAGGGTGAAAAGAGGATTAAAGCAATCGCCTTTTCTAATACAATGAAGTACAATTTAATAGCATCGTTTACATTGATAAGGAGTTTTCGAAAATTATTCTTTTTACTTATTGGGGGAATTTGCACGAGCTTGAGTGGATGGACACAGTCTCCAAAAGAAGTTCCGCAGGCTGTAATGGAGCAAATTTATCAGGTAATTAAAACCCCGTACAAATATGGGGTTGTCTTACCCGCTCCAAGGGAAGGAACCATGGTCGACAGTCCTACCATTTTCCGGAACAAGGGTAAATGGTGGATGACCTATATTGTTTTCGATGGCAAGGGGTATGAAACCTGGATAGCGCAAAGCAAGAATCTTCTGGAATGGAAAACGCTTGGGAAGGTGATGTCTTTCACGGAAAACGACTGGGATGCCACCCAAAAAGCAGGGTATGTAGCCCTGGTCGATCCTAAATGGGGTGGAACGTACAAGGTGAAAAAGTTTCGAAAACAGTACTGGGCATCCTATTTGGGAGGGGCAAAAGAGGGGTATGAGGCAGGCCAATTGGGAATTGGAATGGCTACAGCCAAAGATATTACTAAAGCCGTGGAATGGAATCGACGATCCCAACCCGTACTTAGCGCTTCGGACCAGGATGCGCGCTGGTATGACAATGAAACGATCTACAAAAGTTTAGTCATACACGATAAAGAAAGGCATACGGGATACCCCTTCGTCATGTATTACAATGCAAAGGGTAAACAAAAAGACGCTAAAGGCAATGGCTTTGAAAGCATTGCGATGGCGGGTTCACATGACATGGTTCAATGGACTCGCCTGGGCGAGGATCCTTTAATTACCCGGCATACGGGTATCTGCGGGGACGCCCAAATAGCCAAGATAAATAACATTTATGTCATGTTTTATTTTGGTGCTTTTTGGAAACCTGGTGCCTTCGAGCGATTTGCCTGTTCCTATGATCTAGTTCATTGGACGGACTGGGAGGGGGATGATTTAATTGCACCCACTGAACCCTATGATGAGACCTATGCTCATAAGCCTTGGGTCATCAAATGGAAAGGGGTGGTGTATCATTTCTATAATGCAGTCGGACAACAAGGGCGTGTAATAGCATTGGCAACTTCGAAGGATTTGCGAAAAGTGGGCAAATATATTCTGCGATGAAATTCAGTAGAATTATACATTTATTCCAGGTATTGCTCATTGTTGTAACAATGGGGGGAAATGTTTTAGCCCAAAATCCTGTGTTGAGCTACGACTCCGTTAAAAGTTACATCGACGACTTTAATGAAAATGATGAAGAGCATTACACGCAGGAAATTCCGAATGAAGCGGCCTGGGAATTCCTAAAAAATAACATTCCCCTTTTCGAATGCCCGGATAAGCAATTAGAGCGAACCTATTATTTTCGTTGGTGGACCTACGGGAAGCACCTTAAACGAACTCCCGAGGGCTATATCATTACCGAATTTTTACCGGAGGTCCCCTGGTCGGGCAAATACAACGCTATCGATTGTCCGGCTGGGCATCATTTTTACGAAGGCAGATGGCTGCATACGCCGGTTTATTTAAAAGACTATGCACGTTTTTGGTACCGAGGTGAAGCCGGGCTTAGAACCTACAGCTCCTGGTTGACCCATGCCATACTCGATTTCACCAAGGTCCACCCGGACACGAGTTTGTTGCTGGATTTACTCCCAGCCTTTGTTGCCGATTTTGAAGCCTGGGAAAGTATAAGGTTCGATTCTACGGGAATGTTTTGGCAAATCGACGGATATGACGGGATGGAAGTTTCGGTTTCAGGGCTCTTGAGTAAAAACCATGATGGCTATAGGGCAACCATTAACAGTTATATGTATGGAAATGCCGTCGCTATTCGGGAAATAGCCCAAATAGCAGGGGATCAAAAATTGATGAAAATTTACCAAACAAAGGCCGACTTTATTCGGAAGCAGATCCTTGAACGACTCTGGGATGAAAATGCAAACTTCTTTAAAGTAATTCCCCGAGGACTACCCGAATTGAAATTTTCAAATGTGCGAGAACTTCATGGATATACCCCCTGGTACTTCAGCATACCGGAAACAACCCACACACGTGCTTGGGAGCAATTGTTTGATGAACAGGGATTCAATGCTCCATACGGACCGACAACGACCGAGCAACGACATGCCGGATTTAAGCTTAGTTACGAAGGACATGAATGTCAATGGAATGGACCGAGTTGGCCATTTGCAACTTCTATCACCCTAAAAGGACTAGCTAACCTCCTTCACGACTATGAACAAAATACGGTCACACCCCGCCAGTTTCTGGAATTATTGACTACCTATAGCCGTTCTCATCAACGAATTAGGGAAGATGGTAAAATCGTTTCTTGGATTGATGAAAACTTAAATCCTTATACCGGTGACTGGATTTCGAGAACAAGACTAAAAAGCTGGACGCCGACCGGGTGGTCGCCGCAAAAGGGTGGGGTAGAGCGGGGGAAAGATTATAACCATTCAAGTTTTAACGACCATGTTATTTCAGGTTTAATAGGAATTCGTCCGCAAATGGGTAACCAATTGGTTGTACACCCCCTGGTTCCTGAAGGGTATTGGGACTATTTTTGTCTGGATAAGGTCTCCTATCACGGGAGAATTATCACAGTACTTTACGATCGTACCGGTCAAAAGTATGGAAAAGGCAAGGGTTTACAAGTATGGGTAAACGGCGTACAAGTGGCGGGTTCGGAACAAATCAAACGATTAGTCGTAACGCTTTAATGGCAATTCCCCGCCTAGCTGACTCTTAATTAGGACCCATCCTTATATGTCTGTATACCGTCACCCTTAGGCAATCTTCATGGCTATCTAATTTGATTCCGATTAGTCGTTTCCGTGGGAACCACTGACTATTTTACCTTTGCCAAAAACGCTATCAATTCATAAAAATCTTTTTCAGCAATGGTATGTCTGAACTGGTCGGGCATGATGGTCATATTGAGACTGAAATAATCTTGGATTTGGTCGTCCCTTACTAAAAATTCATTTCCGGCAGGATCCGCGAAAACTTTGTTTTCACCCTCGGTACGTCGATAAAGACCTAGCCTAGTTTCCCCCGATTTTAAATTTATCTGGTAGGTTTTAAAGGCTTCTGTAATGTTCCGATTCGGAATCAAGATCTTTTCCACCAATGCTTTTATGCCCCAGTTTCCAATGCCGTCAAGTTGGGGGCCAACTAATCCACCTTCATTTTTTATCTGATGACAAGCTGAACAGTTCTGTTGGAAAACTTCAAGACCTTTTGCACTATTCCCTTTATAATTTCTCGCACCGGTAACGCGAGAAGCTACAAGATTTTCCAATTCGGCAACGGTGCTTTCACTTTGGGTCAAAAGGGCGCTTAAGTCCGACGAGGACTGTTTATTAATCCGTTCTTCGATCGCCGATTTTACGCGTCTCACCTGTAAAAGATCGATGGGGGCTTCTTTTTTCTGCATTACGTCAATGACCAATTCCGTACCTTCATCACTCCGTAATAAAGTGGTCAGTATTTCGATTTGTAAACTTCGGGATGCTCCAGGGAGTTGACGTCTTAGTTGTTGCCCTACTTGTATGCTAGGGTTTGCAGCTAGGGGCTGTACCAATTTAACTTTGTATTCGTTAGGCGTCTCTGGGGAGGAAAATAGGTTTAAAAGGGTGCTCGTATAAGCTGTCCGTGAAATTTTAACCAAGGATTGTGCCGATGCTGCTTGAATTTCCAGGGGGTAGTCTTTAGGCAAAAATTTGAGCAATTCTGTATCGAATCGGGCGATTCGATGTTGGCCGACAAAGTTAATGGCTGTAAGCAGGGCTTGCTTTTCCAAGTCCGAAATTTGTTGTAAATCATTGGGACTTACGTTCGAAAGGCGTTTTAGTACACTATTCGTGCTGGTTTCCATTAAATGGTACAATACAGAACCAGGTGCTTTACCCGATTTAAAAAGCCCTGAAGAAAGTAAGGCTAGTCGATTCAAATAGGTTGGTTGGCTTTGGGAAACACCTTTCGATATCTTTTCAGCGAGTACGTCCACTTGCGAAGTGGTCACTTGTGAAGCCACATATTCCAGATAGGGTTCTTCATCCAATGACAATTCTCTTGTATTTAAGAGATAGGATAAAACGAAGTTGGCAGCGGTTTTGTCGGGCAGGTCTATACTAGCTTTCACCAGTACTTTATTTTCCTCATTCGACCACTTTGTTCGAATTATCTTTGCTATTACCGAGGGATTTGCTAGGTTATAGCGAATCGCCAGAAGTGCTGTGTGCTTAAGATGTGAGTCCTCATCGGGAGTGAGGCGATAGAGTGAAATCAGCGGATTTAGATTTTCCAGGGCAGGAAAACGATGGAGAAGCTCGGCAGCCGAACGTCTTACAAACGGACTAGGATCTGTTAATGCTGTGATGGCAATGTTTCTGAATTCAGTAGAAATTGACGCTCGTTGTGCTCCTATCCTCAAGCTATG
>JBAYRB010000062.1:0-9251 GCA_041676905.1 Spirosomataceae bacterium | reverse complement strand
CGCTTGTAAAAGTTGCCTATTCTATACCAAACCCCCGCTATGCCCGAGAAAGAAAAGTCACCAAATGTCCCTGATAATTTAGACCCATTTCATCTGGGTAAACCTGCGTCCGCATCGAAGGTAACCATGACGGAGATGGTATTGCCCAACGATACAAATACCCTCAATAACCTGATGGGTGGCCGTCTTTTACATTGGATGGACATTTGTGGGGCTATTGCGGCTCAAAAACATGCTAATTCAAAAGTTGTTACCGCATCGGTTGATAATGTTTCTTTCGCTCAGCCGATTAAATTAGGCCATGTAGTTATAATGCACGCGGGCGTAACACGTGCTTTTAATACTTCTATGGAAGTCTTCATTGAAGTATGGGCTGAAGATGTCCCTGCGGGTATCAAGGTAGCAACGCATAAAGCTTTTTATACCTTTGTGGCGGTCGACGACAATAATCGCCCCGTAAAGGTCCCTCCCGTCATCCCTGAAACGGAAGTAGAGATAGAACTTTATAAAAGTGCGCTTCGTCGACGCCAATTACGCCTCGTGTTGTCGAATCGCCTCAAACCCGACGATGCCACCGAGCTCAGGGAATTATTCCTTCGTCAATAAGCCCTGGAAATCCTTTTGCGGCCGTTTTCTACGCTTTTATCCTATATGTTGATTATCAAAATCCCGTGCGTAGGTTTACCTATTGATTTTGTCCAAGGGGCATAAATACATTCACTTCCGGATGCATGGTATAAAAACGAAACCCATCATTAGTTTCCACCACGAAACCACTTGAAAGATTATTTCCCATGATGGGGTTACCTTCGTACTTTTCCCAATGTACTAGGTCATCGGATACCGCTATATTCATCGTCCACTCCCGCCAATCTTCATAAGCGGAAGCATGATAGTAGCCATAGTAACGTCCCTTGTACTTGATCACCTGGTTCAACGCTACGGCATGTTTATCATAATCTTCCGGCCCCATCGCTATCACCGGTTCATCTTGCACATTGGTCCACACGGTCATATCTTCCGAAGTGGCCAACCAAATTCCACCGTCATTGCGTTCGTAAAATAAATACCAAAGCCCATTTTCTTTCCAAAGAGTAGGTGTACCATAAGGCCCTGGTGATAGGGGTTCACCATTTTTTTGCCTCACATCCAAGATTCCTAGACTTTTCCAGGTAACTCTGTTGTCAGACTCTAATAAATGAGCAACGTCGCCATGGCCTTCTGCGACCATATAATAGGTATCACCATCTTTATAAACGAACATATCTTCGACCCACAACGAGTCAAAGATGGGAAGATCCGAATAACGTTCCCAATTTAAACCATCGGCCGAAGTAGCCAAACCCAGGTGAATTGTGCCATCCTTATAACCCGAATACCACAATGACCATTCATCCCCCTCTTTTAAAATATATCCCCTTTCCCTGATTTTGGCATCCCAGGTGTCACCCCCCGTTCCTTTAAAAACAGGATTACCTACATAGGGTCTGAAATGGATTAATTCGGTGGGGAATTTTTGAGACTCCTTGGTTTCCTTTTGCTCCTGATTATTCTGTCCACAGGAAAAAAATAGAAGGGGAAGTGCCCAAAAAAGGATAAGGGAAGAATTACGCATTTTCTATTGTAGTTGATTAATTAATATTGAGTAAGAGAAAAAGGGGCATCAAATATACTTATGCTTACAATTTTACGTGCAGGAATATAAACTGAAATATAAATTTCACGTAACTGATTGAATTATTACCCTTAACTTTGCAAAACTTTTTTAAGGCACATAAAAACAGGAGTAATAAGGTATTCATGAGTAATTCATCAGAAGTTCAGATCACCCTCCCTGATGGTAGCGTCAAAGTTTTTTCAAAAGGCGTAACAGGGCTGGAAATTGCATCGAGTATTAGTGAAGGGCTGGCGCGTAATGTATTGGCTGCCAAGGTTAATGGAGAAGTTTGGGATGCTACGCGTCCGATTTATACGGATGCAACAGTGACCTTGTTGACCTGGACGAATGATGAAGGTAAATCGACTTTTTGGCATTCCTCGGCTCACTTGATGGCCGAAGCATTGGAGGCGTTATATCCAGGCATCAAATTCGGAACTGGGCCTGCCATAGAAAAGGGATTTTATTACGATGTTGATTTAGGTGGCGCTTCGATCAGTCAGGAGGATTTTCCCAAGATCGAGGCTAAAATGTTGGAGTTAGCGCGCCAAAAGAATGCCTATTTGCGTGAAGAGGTAAGCAAAGCCGACGCTCATGCCTATTTCGCTGAAAAGGGCGATGAATACAAACTCGAGCTCATCGATGGGTTGGAAGACGGACAAATTACGTTCTATCGCCAAGGTGGCTTTACTGACTTATGTCGCGGCCCCCATATTCCTGATACGGGTTTTATAAAAGCTATTAAGCTTACCAACATTGCAGGAGCCTATTGGCGAAACAATGAGAATAATAAAATGCTGACCCGCATTTATGGTATAACGTTCCCCAAACAAAAAGAATTGGAGGAATATCTAACCATGCTCGAAGAAGCAAAGAAACGAGACCATCGGAAACTGGGAAAAGAACTGAAATTGTTCACATTTTCAGAAAAAGTGGGTCAAGGCTTACCTCTGTGGCTACCAAAGGGGGCGATGCTGCGTGAAAGGTTGGAAAACTTCCTTCGAAAAGCACAGTTACGGGCAGGGTACTTGCCTGTGGTAACCCCCCATATTGGCGGCAAGGAATTGTATGTAACTTCAGGGCATTGGGACAAATACGGCAAAGACTCCTTCCAGTCGATCAAGACACCTAATGAAGGGGAGGAGTACATGCTCAAGCCTATGAACTGTCCGCACCATTGTGAGATATACAAATCAGAGCCACGCTCCTACCGTGAGCTTCCTTTACGTCTGGCTGAATTCGGTACTGTTTATCGCTATGAACAAAGCGGTGAATTACACGGCCTCACTCGGGTAAGAGGTTTTACCCAAGACGATGCCCACATATTCTGTCGCCCGGACCAAGTTAAAGACGAATTCATTCGGGTCATTGATCTGGTATTGTATGTTTTCCGTACCATGGGCTTCAATGATTATTCAGCCCAAATATCGCTTCGGGATCCCGAAAATAAAGCGAAATATATTGGTAAGGACGAAGACTGGGAAAAAGCAGAACAAGCCATCATCGAAGCTGCCGCTGAAAAAGGGCTTCAAACGGTTACCGAACTTGGGGAAGCGGCGTTTTATGGCCCGAAACTCGATTTTATGGTGAAGGATGCACTGGGCCGAAAATGGCAATTGGGAACCATTCAGGTAGATTATCAGTTACCTCAACGATTCGAACTGGAATATGTGGGGGCTGATAACCAAAAGCATAGACCTGTCATGATCCACCGAGCTCCCTTCGGTTCCATGGAACGCTTTATTGCCATCCTGATTGAAAACACAGGAGGTCAATTCCCTGTTTGGCTCTCCCCCGACCAGATCGCGATATTGCCGATATCAGAAAAGTACGCAGATTACGCTGACGATGTCTTTTTCATCTTACAGGAAAACGATATACGTGGTTTTGTAGACCATCGGGATGAGAAAATCGGGCGAAAAATCCGGGATGCGGAAGTCGCAAAAATTCCTTTCATGATCATTGTGGGGGAAAAAGAAGTGGCCGAGGGCAAGGTTTCGGTACGGAGAAAAGGGGAAGGAGACTTAGGTTCAATGACAGCCCTTGAATTTGCAGAATTTTTTAATGCAGAAGTGAAAAAGAATCTTGCAAGCTTTTAGTTTTACTGATAATTAACGTAATTGGTCTGTTTTTATTAGGTAAAATAGTAGCAATTCCGGTATTTTAAAGATATATTATAACCACTCAAACAACCAGATTTAAAAACAACATATGGCATTAAGACCCCCACGCGGCCCAAGAAGGCGTGTGATCGTAGAGGAACCTTACAAAATCAATGAACGCATTACAGCACCGGAAGTCAGGCTTGTGGGAGATAACGTAGAGCAGGGTGTATATCCACTGAGTAAAGCGTTGGCAATTGCAGAAGCACAGAGCCTAGATTTAGTTGAGATTGCCCCTAATGCGGTACCCCCGGTTTGTAAAGTTACCGACTACTCTAAGTTCAAATACGAACAAAAGAAAAAACAAAAAGAGATTAAGTCTAAAGCTCAGAAAGTGGTCATCAAAGAAATCCGCTTTGGTCCCAACACCGACGACCACGATTTTGAGTTTAAATTAAAACACGCCATTAACTTTCTAAAAGAGGGCTCAAAAGTTAAAGCCTACGTCCATTTTGTAGGTAGGACCATCGTATTTAAGGAAAGAGGGACACAACTGCTTGAACGATTCACGAACGCTTTGTCGGATTACGGCAAAGTTGAAATGGAGCCTAAGCTGGAAGGAAAACGGATGACCGTCATCATAGCTCCTACAGCCCAAAAAAAATAGCATCGATTTAAAAGGTTGAGGAATAGGTTTTAAGAGCTATTTCTATTAACTTTGCGCCCTGATTTTATCCATTCAATTATTTAGACGAATTCACAATGCCTAAGTTAAAAACCAATTCTGGTGCCAAGAAGCGTTTTTCGCTTACTGGAACTGGAAAAATCAAACGTAAACGTGCCTTCCATAGTCATATTTTGACTAAAAAATCGACGAAACGCAAGCGAAATCTTGTTCAGTCGACTACCGTTCATCGGAGCGATGAAGCACGGATTAAAACATTACTCGGTGTCTAATTTCTGAAGGCCCGAATCGTAACCATTTGGTTCCTTTGTTCAACCCGATGCCCGGTTTTAAGACTTCAACCTTGAAGCGCCGTTCATCAAAAACAATTCATTTATGTCACGTTCAGTAAATCACGT
This sequence comes from Spirosomataceae bacterium, assembly GCA_041676905.1. Lineage (GTDB taxonomy): Bacteria > Bacteroidota > Bacteroidia > Cytophagales > Spirosomataceae > Ravibacter. The sequence goes on along the minus strand of JBAYRB010000062.1, from coordinate 4,409 downwards.
CGCGTCACGTGCAAGACGCAAGAAAATTCTTAAGATGGCCAAAGGTTATTATGGCCGTCGTAAAAATGTTTGGACCGTAGCGAAAAATGCAGTCGAAAAGGCTCTTAATTATTCCTACATCGGTCGTAAACAGAAAAAACGCAATTTCCGTGCATTGTGGATCCAGCGTATTAACGCAGGTAGCCGCCAATACGGCATGCCCTATTCTGTATTCATGGGTAAAATCAATGCAGCAGGTATCCAGCTTAACCGTAAAGTCTTAGCTGACCTGGCCATGAATCACCCCGACGCATTCAAAGCAATTGTCGAAAAAGTCAAATAATCCGGAAGTCAACCGGTCGAATAAGGATAATCACCGAAAAGCCCTGCCCACCACAGCAGGGCTTTTTTTAGATCTAAAACCATGATTTACTTCCTACTTGCCGTTGGATTCACCGTCGCTCTCTACCTGTTGATGCGATCCTTTCCCAAATGGAAAGTAAATTCATTTCATGCTGTGGTCTTCAATTATTATGCCTGTGTGGCCACCGGCATCGCCTTAACGCCCGACTTCCCCGATCAAATTTCTAAGGTAAACTGGACGGATTCCGGCACCCTATATACCCTCCTTCTGGGGGTATTATTTATTGTCGTTTTTCTATTAATCGGACTGTCTACCCAGAAAGCTGGGGTTACCGCCGCCTCTCTGGCAGGTAATTTGTCCTTGGTGATACCCGTTCTTTTTGGTTTATTTATTTTCCAAAATGCGCACAAAACTTTTACCGCCCTCAACTACCTTGGGTTGATCCTGACGATTCCGGCTTTAGCAATGACTTCGTGGAGTGATCGGGCGGCCATACGCAAACAATACCTAATTTGGCCTTTGCTTTATTTCCTGGCTACCGGCACCAACAATACACTCATCAATTTCCTCACCTCTACCTTTTATGCCGAAGGCTCCAAAACGTTGTTTATGATTATTGCCTGCTTAGGCGCAATCCTTATTGGTACGGGTTTGTTAATGATCCAGGGCTTACGAAATGGCAAATGGCCTGAGCGCCAAAGTGTCGGCGCGGGTTTACTCCTCGGTATCCCCAATTTTTTATCCCTATATTTTTTGCTGAAAGCCCTCTCCCACTACGGGCATAGTGCTGCCTTTGTATTTCCGGTTTACAATATTCTGACCATTCTAAGCTCGGCTGTAATGGCGTACTGGCTGTATAAGGAAAAACTAGCACGTGTAAATAAAGCAGGCCTTCTTCTAGCCATCGTGGCTATTATTTTAATTAGTTATCAGGAATTAGGGATTTGAACCGGCGGTAAATTGAAGGCGAATCCGTGTGGGATTGGGCGGATCGTAAGCGATCGTTTCAGTCTCCATGTCAAAGCCCTTGGGTGACAACGAACGATAGGGAATTCTCCAGATCCCGCTATTTGGAAGCGTATCCCTAACAATTACCTGTTCTTGTTCAGCAATCCATGAAAATTGGTATACCTTCGAGTCCCCCTCAAAGCTACCTTCAAACTTGCCATCAGGATGAAAAATCACCGATTTCATATATCGGTTAAAGGCTATTCCCCCAAATTGCTCGATGACCTTTCCATCTCTATATACAGGTGAGCCATTAACAGACACCTCTTTCAGTCTCCAGGATTCAGGTTCTGTAAGCCATTCCTGAGCTTGTTCGGGGCTAGGAACCCTCGAACAAGCGATGAATATTGGCATGAGAAAAAACAAGAAAGCTGAACTTCTCATGTCGATTAGGCTTTGTCAAATGCCGGTTTTTTGACTTTGGGTTTCGATTCTGCTCGAACTTCTCGGTCCCTAGCCTTCGCAAAGTCCTGATACCGTCGCACGGTCGCCACGGCAAGACCTATCATCAACACGAAAGTCCCTAACCAAAGGATGTTGATGAGCGGCATTTCGATGGCTTTCATGACGACATAATCACGTTGGGTAGAATTGACAGCGAATGTAAATAAACCGGTTTTTGGATCAATTTCAGCAAATTGAATACGCAGCCCCAATGCCTTATTAGTTTCTGCTTTCCGACCGATGGTATTGTCACGAATAATGAACGAAGGACTCATCACATATTCTTCACCTCGGTCCATAATGCGAATAATGGCCTTCACGGCTGCGTCGCCATCCTTCAACGGCACCCCTTCCACCTCTTCGGTGCGAACCACATTTTCAAGTACAGCGATATAATCGTTCAGGAAAAACGTATCCCGCATCGCCACCGTATGGGTTTCCGTAGGGCTCCAGGTAGGCTCAGCAGTAGGATCAAGCGACATGGCTATGTAGGTATACAGATCTCGATCCCACTCTCTTTTCAAACCAGGTGAGGGTATGATCCCCCCCATATCCGGATTAATTTGAATCCTTGGAAAGAGGGTAAAAAGTTTCCCTTTGGGGTCTTGGTATTCTATTTCGTAGTAGAAATTATCGGGGTAGATTTCCATGGTATCTCCCCTTTCATAATATTTTTTACCCCCTAGTTCGATGTCCCGTAGGGCAATAGCTCGGAAATCGCGTTCGATCATTTCAACCCAACTTGCGGGTACATACTCGCGAATTCCCCTCACTTCAATCCGGATATCTTTCCAGGTCAATTGATAATCCCCCATCCGCTCCGGTTTATTGAACCAAAGCATGATATGTTCCCTATTTTCTTTGTTATCGTTGGCCGTGAAAGCTTCACTTCTACTGATCATCAAGCCGGAGTTATTTAGGGACACTACCTTCGAATAACCCGACGAAAACATGATACCGATTAACATCAATGCGGCACCGATATGAGTGATCGCACCCCCAGAAATCCGATAGTTCCCTTTTAATATATTGACCAGGATAGCCCCATTAGAAATGATAGCGAAAACGGCAGCCGTCAATAACAGGATATAAGATATTTCGCGAACTTCACTCAAATAAATCCATGTACCCGAAATGATGAATGTCAATACGAGAGGAACATAAAGCGCTTCATAATTGCCTTTCGCTACCCTTTTCCACCAGAAGTATTGGCCTACACCGGTAAGGAGTGCTACTACGATAAAAAACCAAAGTTGAAATTTATTGTAGTGTGCAATAGGATCGGTTGGCATGGCTAAATTCCAAGCCATCCCGAACAATTCTCCGATTTTATTATAGACGGGAATGGAGGTGGTGGCCAGAATTTGAAAGCTGGACAAACAAAGTACGGTGGCACCAATAAAAATCCAGAATTCCCTCGAATAGGTCGAGACTTCCTCCTCATCGGAAGGCAGAGATTTCCATCGGTAAACTAATAGCCCTATTGCCACCAATACGAAGGTCAACAAGTAGATGAGCAGTTGCCCGGAAAGCCCTAGGTCCGTAAATGAATGTACCGATGCATCGCCCAGAATACCACTTCGTGTCATGAAGGTAGAATAAAGCACGAGCAAGAAAGCGGTAATGGCTAGGATATAGGACGACTTTAATGCGGTAGCATTCTTACCCGAAATGATCATGGTATGAACCGCAGCTATGAGAATTACCCAGGGAACAAAAGAAGTATTTTCCACGGGATCCCATGCCCAATACCCACCGAAATTCAGCGTTTCATAAGCCCAATAGGCGCCCATCAATATGCCTAATCCCAGCACAGCAGCAGCAAACAAAGTCCAGGGCAAAGCGGGTCTTACCCACTCGTGGGTTCGTTTCAACCATAGTCCGGCAATCGCAAATGAGAACGGGATGAGGGATGCGGCAAACCCCAAAAACAAGGTGGGGGGATGAATGACCATCCAGTAATTTTGCAGCAGGGGGTTCAATCCATTTCCATCTTCGGGTATAAAGTCGGGTTGTAATTTCCAGAGTTCCAGATCGGGCATGGCCTCTCGGAGCAAGAGGAAGGGTGTGGAACCGATTTTGAGATCGATACCGGGAATGATTACTCCTAGAATCATCGACGTGAGAAACACCTGGACCGTTGCGAATACAGCCATGACGGGTGCTTCCCAGGTTTTAGAGGTCGCTATCAATATAAGGCCTAAAACCACATTCCAGAAGATCCATAGCAAGAAACTACCTTCTTGATTTTGCCAAAAACTCGAAATGACATAGCCCGTGGGCATGGCACGTGACGAGTTCGCCCAGGCATAATTATATTCGAAATAATGGTTGAGAATAATCCAATAAAGGCAAAAAACGATACCTAATACCGCTATGGCGTGCACAAAAAAGAAATTCCGGGCCAACTTTTTCCAATGACCGTGCTCCAGCGTCAGCCTATTCGCAAACTCCGATTTCACGTATCCATAAATGGCAACCAGAGCCGAAACAAAGGCAATGATTACAAAAAGATGACCAAACTTACCTATTGCCAGATGGTACATATATTGAAATGTTAATAAGTACCGAGGATACCGATACTTGAATTAAATTGAAATATTGCCACCTGACT
>JBAYRB010000061.1:0-9264 GCA_041676905.1 Spirosomataceae bacterium | reverse complement strand
TTTGGAGAAAGGAGCAGATCCTAAATTGTCGGTGATGCCCTTGTATTGTAAAGTAATGGATTGTCCATTTACTACGACGGCTGATAGAAGAAAGATGAATACCCAGGTGTAGATGTATTTCATAGGTAGTCGGCGTATGAATTGAAGATAGTGAATGTTTTATTTCCTCGCTGCGTATATGCAACGAATTAGCAATAAACAAAAAAATGTATTAATGCAGCAAACTACTGTATTAAAAAAAGAAATATAATTTACGGATGCGATTAAAATTTTAACCAATACGAGTATGGAGAGGTCATACTTCTCTAGCGCTCAACCAATTCCTTGACTTCCTCTTGGTAGTAATCCACTTTAAGAGTTTTGATTTTCAAAAGTTCGTTCCATTTCCGGAATGCACTGACAAAAATAATGGCCATTAGCACCATCGCTGTAATTGCCAAGATGGCTAAGAGGTATTGTTCCTGGGGTAGATAGATAGTGGTCACTTGAACATAACCTGCCCAGAAGGTTATAATAGCCATGAATATACCCGGGATTGCGGAACAAAGAGCATATTTCCCACGGTTCATCCGAATTAACATGGTCGTACAAACGATCAGTCCGCAAGCAGCCAGTAATTGATTACTAATTCCAAACAATGGCCAGATGCTGCTAATATTTCCGGTAAACACCAAATAACCCCATGAGAAGGTGAATACAGCACTAGCAATGATGATTCCTGGGATCCAATTTTTATCCTGGAAACGAGGCACTACCGAACCGAGCATTTCTTGCAGGAAAAACCGTCCAACCCTTGTTCCGGCATCGATGGCCGTGAGAATGAAGACAGCTTCAAACATGATTGCAAAATTATACCAGTAGGCAAGCAGTTCGTCCATAAAGGGAATCTTATTGAAGATATGAGCCATCCCTACGGCAAGGGATACAGCTCCGCCTGTACGGCCTGCAAGATCGATTCCAATCACTTCCGAATAATGGGGTAGATCGACCATTTGCAGTTCCGGATGAGCTGCGATAAATGCATCATAAGCACCTGTGGGAGTGTTGATCGCAAAATAATCACCCGGTACGAGGGTACACGCAGCGATTAGGGCCATTAGCGCAACAAAGCCCTCTACGAGCATTGCGCCATAGCCCACGAATAGAATCTGGCGTTCCTGCGCGATCATCTTCGGCGTTGTACCGGTAGCAATCACTACGTGGAATCCGGAAATTGCCCCACATGCAATTACGATGAAAATAAAGGGTAATACTGGGCCACCGACGATGGGGCCACCTCCATTCACAAACTGGGTTATTGCCGGCATTTCAATCGTCGGGTGGATGATTATTACACCCACTGCGAGCATAATGATGGTGCCTATCTTCAAATAGGTGGAAAGGTAATCTCTCGGAACCAACAACAGCCACACGGGAAGTACCGAAGCCAAGAATCCGTAAATGGGGATGGCGATGGAGATGGTTTCTATTTTCCAACTGAACAGGTTATTCAGAAACTCGTTCTGCATCAGACTATGGCCTCCGATGATACCGATCAAAAGAAGGACCCCGCCTAGGATACTTGCGAATGTCACGCTATTACGCCGGTACCGCATTATTAATCCCATGATTACGGCAATTGGCATGGTGATTAGCACGGTGAATAGGGACCAGGAGGCTTCATGCATAGCATTAATACAGGCCAATGACAAACCGGCGAGCGTGAGGATCAGGATAAAGAGAACAGCAAAACCGGCTACGGTACCCGTGGTTTTGCCAATTTCTTTCGAAGCAATAGAAGCTAAACTCTCCCCTTTGTGACGCACCGAAGCAAAGAGAACCACCATGTCATGGACTCCCCCGGCTAGGACGCAGCCAATCAAAATCCACAAAGCACCAGGTAGATAGCCAAATTGCGCTGCTAATACAGGACCTACCAGGGGACCCGCTGCAGCAATAGCCGCAAAGTGGTGGCCGAACAAAACGTTTTTATTGGTAGCTACATAGTCCTTACCATCGGCAAATTCGACCGCAGGCGTTGTATTTTTATTGTTAAGACGGAGTACCTTGTTGGCCATGAATAAGCCGTAAAATCGGTAGGCAATGGCAAACAGTAACAGAGCTACAAATACAAGTGTTAAGGCGTTTATTTGATTTAGGGATTCCATATTAACAGTTTTGACGCGCCAAATGTAAGGAAAAATCAGTCAGTAGGACAAATCATTGGGAGAATGTGTAACTAATAAAGGAAAGAGGGTTGGCCAATCTTAATACTCAAACCCTGCCTAAAGTATCCGGGTGAATTTCAAAAAAAGTAATTAGTTTTCTCGGAATTATATCTAAATACTACCTATTTTGCCAATTACCACGAATCCTTGCTAAAACCTGGCTGAACCGGGCATACAACCCAAAAAAAGTTTAGACGAAGGGAGTGATAACGGCACCCTCGATTCCTTAACCGATACATTACTTGTCTGCCGTACTTCGATTCAACGGGTTTGGGTTTTCTTAAAAGGCGTAAAACGGCGAGTGGTCATCGAAGTGTTTAATTCCATTAACCGAATAAATAACCAATTGTCGATTATGGGGAAAATCGTCCTACTTGGCACCGGCTTCATCGCTCGGTTTTATGCCGATGCCATTCACGGATTGAGAAACAAAGACCGGATAAACACGGTTTATGGTCGTACTCAACAAAGCGCTGAACGAATTGCCAACGATTATGGGATTCCGAACTGGACAAGCTCCATGGAAGAGGCTGTTCGTGATCCACAGGCAGACGTGGTGGTGATTGCCTTGCCCAATCACTTACACGAAGAGGCAGTAATGGCAGCTGTTAAAGCCAAGAAAGCCGTGCTATGCACCAAACCCTTAGGCCGAAATGCGGCCGAAGCCTTGCGAATGCTCAAAGCGGTTGAAGAAGCCGGTGTTTTTCACGGTTACTTGGAAGATCTTTTATATACGCCCAAAACACTGAAAGCCATGGCTAGTGTGCGAAAAGGTGCGTTGGGAGAAATCTTATGGACTCGATCTCGGGAAGCTCACCCAGGGCCGCACAGCGATTGGTTTTGGGACATTGAAACTGCCGGAGGGGGAGCCATCATCGATTTAGGTTGCCATTGTATAGAAATTGGAAGGGGTTACATAGGTAAAGAAGTAAGACCTGTAGAGGTAATGTGCTGGGCCGACACGCTGGTAAAGCCCATTGAAGCTGAAGATAATGCTGTCGGCATTGTACGTTATGCTAATGGTGCAGTCAGTCAGTTTGAGGTGAGCTGGACCTTTCGAGGTGGGCTCGATTTACGCGATGAAGTAATGGGTTCGGAAGGCACCATTTGGGTTAACAATTTCCTGCGAACCGGATTTGAAATATTTACCGCTGGCTTTGGTAATGGTTATGTGGCGGAAAAGGCAGAAAGCAATGCCGGTTGGATCTTCCCTGTGGGCGATGAAGTGAATGAATTGGGTTACTATCACATGTTCACCGATATGTTTAATTCCCTAGAAAATGGGACCGCTCCCTCTGAAACCTTCTATGACGGCTATGTTGTCAATGCGGTGATGGACGCCGCTTATCGTTCAGCTAAAACACGCCAGTGGGAGCCTGTGATTCTGGAAGTTTGGCGCGGAAAAGAATTGGAAGGCAAACGTGAATTAATGAACGATTACGATGAAAATCATTACCTGATTAAGGAAGAAAAAACGCACTACGGTACCGTAAAACTGATTTTGAAAGAAAAGTCCAGCGGTAAAATGGTGGAATTAGAAAAACCACTAACCCGATAAGTTCGTCCACTTATAAAAATATTAGGAATTGTCAGTTAAAGTAAAGCGACGATCCAATTTCAAGAGGATATTCCAAGCGGGGAAACCCGTCTTAGGCACTTTTTTCCTCGTTGTGTTACTAGGGGGCAACTCCGGTACGGTGAAGGATAGTGGCTTATTCGTACCCGAGGGTTTAGAAGCCATCTTGTGGGCAGAAAGTCCCCTTTTTTATAACCCCACAGCCATCGACATCGATCATAAAGGGCGGGTTTGGGTAACCGAAGCAGTTAACTATAGAGATTTTAAAAACAATGCTCCGGGGAAATTGCATCATCACGAAGGGGATCGGATTGTCATTCTGGAAGATACCGATGGCGATGGGCGAGCTGATAAGTCTACCGTATTTGTGCAGGACAAAGACTTACATGCGCCAGTCGGAATTGCCGTGCTCGGAAAGCGAGTCATCGTCTCCTGTGCTCCTCACTTAATTGTTTATACCGATGAAGATGGGGATGATCAGCCTGATAAAAAAGAAATCCTATTGACTGGTTTCGGGGGTTTTGACCACGATCATTCACTTCATTCGGTGGTGGCAGGTCCGGATGGGAAATGGTATTTCAACACGGGTAACGCGGGTCCGCACGTGGTTACGGATCGTGGTGGCTGGACGTTACGGTCCGGAAGTGTTTACAACGGAGGCACGCCCTACAACCAACAAAACGCACCCGGACATGTCAGTGATGATGGTAGGGTATGGGTAGGAGGCTTGGCACTCCGCCTCGACAGTACGGGTAAGGGGCTGCAGGTCCTGGCGCACAATTTTCGGAATGCCTACGAATTAGCGCTCGATTCATACGGGAATATGTGGCAGAACGACAATGATGACGAAGTAGCCTCCTGTCGGGTAACCTGGCTAATGGAAACGGGAAATGCTGGTTTTTTTAGCCAAGATGGGAGCCGGTCCTGGCGTGCCGACCAACGGCCTGGTCAGGATATTTTTACGGCACATTGGCACCAGGAAGATCCAGGGGTCTTACCGGCAGGGGACAAAACGGGTCCAGGTGCACCCACGGGTTTTGCCGTGTATGAGGGCGACGAATTAGGACCCGCTTTTCGGGGCATGTTATTGAGTGCAGATGCCGGAAGGAATGTGGTTTTCGGTTACCAACCTGTCAAGGAGGGAGCTGGCTTCAATCTTTCACAACGGTTTAATTTTGCATCTACCCTTGATGAGTCGACGGAGAATTATCGTTGGGATGCGTTGGATCAGGATAAGCGAAAATGGTTTCGACCCAGTGATGTTGCGGTAGGAACAGAAGGTGCCATTTACGTGGCTGACTGGTATGATCCTATTGTCGGCGGACATGCTATGCATGATACCCTAGGGTATGGTCGAATCTATCGAATTACCCCTAAAAACAAAAAATTGACCCCGCCCACCATCGATTTGCGTAACACGCAGGGTCAGCTGAAAGCATTACTGAATCCTGCAGCGAATGTTCGAAATCTGGGCTTCAATGCTTTAATAGCGCAAGGGACTAAGGTAATTCCTGAAGTCAAGAATATTATAGATCATTCAACCAATCCCTATCATCGGGCTCGAGCCATTTGGCTTCTACCTTATTTAGGAGTAGAAGGACAAAAAGAGGCTGAACGATATCTGACACACCCGAAGGAAGAACTCCGTTTAACAGCTTACCGAGCTCTTCGGGCGGCAAACAAGGATTTTCTGACCTATGCTAGTACCTGTGTCAATGACCCTTCCCCTGCCATTCGAAGGGAAGTTGCCCTTTCGCTACGTGATATACCATTTCATCAAAGCAGAGATCTAATTTTCACCCTCATTGATGGTTACGATGGACTCGACCGATGGTATTTGGAAGCATTGGGTTCTGCGCTTGATGGCAAAGAAGAAGCTATCTACCCCCTGCTTTTAGCGACGTACGGCAAAAATCCCACGCAATGGGACACTCGCATGGCTTCTTTGGTTTGGCGAATTCACCCCAGATCGTCGGTGACAGCACTAAAGGAGCGAGTACTCACTGATAAGCTTCCGATGGATACTCGGAAAAAATCGTTGACGGCACTAGCCTTTATTAAGGATAAATCAGCAGCCGATGCGATGTGGGAAGTTTTTGAACAAGTTCAACATAGCGAAATCAAAACACAGGCAGAATGGTGGTTGAATTTTAGAGCCGGAAACGACTGGGCAGGTTGGTATGAACGAACGATAAAAGAAGAACCTATTTCAGAGGAAATAAAAAATTGGATGAAGCTCCTAATGGCTAACAACAGTAATGACAAAGACCGACAGCAGGCTGCTATTGCATTAGCTATGGATGCAAGAGGCGCCAAAATGCTGTTCCCCCTGGCAGCCGGGAAGAGAATTCCACAACACTTATTGGAAGTCATTGCGGACACGATATTCTCCAATCCGGATCAGTCGGTACGCGTCTTGGCCGGAGAGTATTTTGTTCGAAAAGGGGTTGAACAGACTTATCGTATCCCGGCGATATTGAAACTACGCGGAGATGTGAGATTGGGTGAAAAGCTGTTTTTAGCTAACTGTAGTTCCTGTCATAAAAAAGGTAACTTACCGGGTACAGACATAGGCCCTGACCTTACTGCCATTCAGAATAAACTCGACCGATCTGCGTTGCTCGATGCTATCGTAAATCCGGATGCAGATGTAACGTTCGGTTACGAACCCCGTATGATTACTATGCAAGATGGAAGTACGTATTATGGTTTTGTCCAAAGCCAAGGGGCTTTTACTACTTTGAAAGAAGTAACTGGGCGTACGATTAATTTAAAAACATCGGATATCGCTCGTCAAGAACGAACCCGTACGATCATGCCTGATCCGGGGACAATGGACTTGGATGAGCAGCAATTGGCGGATATTGTAGCATTTTTAATGGAGTAATTTCGGCGCAAATGGGGTATTGGCTTAAGTCTAAATGTATCGTCATCATCGGGGGCACAACCGGCATAGGAATTTCTGCTGCAAAAGCTTTTTTACAGGTAGGCGCCAACCTTATTCTGGTAGGAATGGATGAGGGGGAGAGTGGGAGCTTAGCCCATGGGTGGCAAAAAAAGGTTTTTGTACGGACAGCAGATGCTCGACAGGAAGAAACCGCTAGTCAAGCGATTGAAATGTGCTTGCAAAAATTCGGAAGTTTCGATGGGCTCTATCATATCGCTGGGGGAAGTGGCAGAAAATTCGGAGATGGTCCCCTGCACGAAATGAGCAAGGAGGCATGGGATCAGACATTTAACCTCAATCTCTCATCGTTAATGCTATCGAATCGGGCTGCCGTCCGGAGTTTTATGGAATTAGGCAAGGGAGGGAGTATCCTCAATCTAACGACGGCACTAGCGTATTCTCCTTCCCCCCACTATTTCACTACCCATGCTTATGCCGCTGCTAAGTCGGCCGTCATCGGGCTGGTTAAATCGACGGCAGCCTATTACGCTCCCTTTAATATTCGGATCAATGCGCTAGCTCCGGGGCTAATTGAAACGCCTATGTCGCAACGAGCAATGGGTGACGAGGCTATCGTTTCGTATGTCCGATCCAAACAACCCTTGGATGGCGGGCGACCCGGGCGTCCCGACGACCTAGATGGGGCGGCGATTTATTTCATGTCTGATGCTTCTCGTTTTACAACCGGTCAAATTATGGCGGTTGATGGCGGATGGGGTGTTAGTGAAGGGAAACTTTAATATTTTTTTGATGAATCAACAGGTTGCCATAGGACTTGACCTTGGTGCTACGCGTCTAAAAGGCGTTTTATTGGAATTGGACACTGGGCAGATCTTAAACTACGAAATGGTGGAAACCAAAGATGCTGACCAGTGGAAAGCAGCAGTTCGTGAAATGGTTGAAAAGTTGGGTGGATCCAAAGCCTATGTAGGCATCGGCATCGCAGCCCCCGGACTAACGGCTGAAAATGCCCGGGCTATAACATGCATGCCAGGACGCATGGAAGGACTTGAAGGGTTCGACTGGCAAGATTTCTTAGGTTCGACCATGAAGGTGATCAATGACGCCCACGCAGCGATTACAGCGGAAGTCAATTATGGAGTAGCTAAAAATCTCAAAAATGTCATCATGTTGACGCTGGGTACCGGTGTGGGCGGGGGCATTTGGTTAAATGGAAAACTTCACACAGGGACTATCGGAAGGGGCGGACATATGGGTCATATGAGCCTCGATGTAAATCATCCGCAGCGTGATATTACCAAAATACCCGGAAGCCTGGAGGATTTAATAGGTGACGCTACCGTAACTTATCGTAGTTATGGACGGTATAAAGATACCCGCGAATTAGTGGAAGCCTATCGAAAACAAGAGCCTTTCGCTACTTGGGTATGGCTGCATTCGATACGGAACCTAGCCGCAGGCGTGGCTTCCCTGATCAATATTTTTTCACCCGATATGGTCGTTTTAGGCGGGGGTATCACGTCAGCGGAAGAATCACTTTTCAAGCCTCTCGAGACTTTTTTAGATCTCTTTGAATGGAGGCCTATGGGTGGAACCGTAACTATTCGAAAAGCCCATTTTGCTGAATGGTCGGGAGCAGTAGGAGCGGCTGCTCAGTTTAACGTGTAAATACTTTAATTCAACTGCGCATGAATTTTATCCAGCAATACCTTGCCAAATCCCAGGGTTTACTCGAACATATAGGGAAACAGGAAGATGCCATCCGACAGGCTGCCGAGTGGTTTTCTCAAACCATTTTAAAAGGACGCATGGTACATGTTTTCGGAAGTGGGCACAGCCGTATCATGGTAGAAGAAATGTGGCCGCGCTATGGATCATTTCCAGGGTTTAACCCTATAGTCGAATTGTCGCTGACCTTCCATAATCCAGTGGTTGGAGCCAATGGGCAACGACAGGCTATGTTTTTAGAAAATGTATCGGGGTTGGCCGAGCGTATTTTACGCAATTTCAAACTGTCGGAAAACGATTCTGCCCTGATTATTTCCTCGGGTGGAACGAATGTAGTCCCTATTGAAATGGCCGAAAATCTGCAAAAAGCCGGGGTGAAAGTCGTTGCCCTCGTGACCTTGGAACATTCGAAACAGAGTGAGAGTAGGCGACCCGATGGTAAAAAGTTGACCGATTTTGCTGATTTGGTGCTTGATACCGGAGCTCCGGTAGGCGATGCGATGATCGAAATTCCCGGATTGGAAACCCCTGTCTCGCCTGGTTCCACCGTGGGAGGAGCAGTGATTGTAAATTGTATCAAAGCTGAACTAGCTCATTTATTAACGCAGGCGGGGCGGGCACCGAAAGTGATCACTGCAGCTAATCGGGTAGGAAAGGAGAAGGCGTCCTCCCTTTTTGAAGCCGCTTATGATGAACATGCTCATCGTCTCGCCCTTTTATTTGATCAGGTAGGGATTCCCTCTTATGTAAGTGAACAGTCGCGTCAATCATGAACAAAACTTTCGTTTTCGAAGGAGTGCCCTTGGTGGCTAAGGTCGATGTTTTGGTCCTGGGAGCAGGATCTG
>JBAYRB010000060.1:0-9283 GCA_041676905.1 Spirosomataceae bacterium | reverse complement strand
TGCGGACTGCATTATATTGTTCGGCAATGGCCAGTACCTCTTCCGTCGTTGGACGATATTCGGTATATTTTTCGGGAACACAGAGATTTCCGTGGTAAGCCGGGCAGTTCCAACATTGACCGATACGGCCAATCCCCGTGTGATCATGAATGTTCTCCAAATATTGACCTACCAAATCACCTTTGAATAGGACGTCATTGTGCAAAATTAAGAGGTATTTCTTGTTCGATTTTTCCCAAGCATATTGATAGCGAACGGCATGACGAACCATCGGGAACTTTAAAAGTAGTTTCGCAGCTGGGACCGGCGAAGCGAAGGAGAGCCAAACTTTAGGTTTATAATAGACTACCTTATCGCCAAGCGCGTGGATGAGGAAACCGAAGTCAATAGGATGAGGCTGGGTGCGCTCTTCAACGAAATAAATTTTGTCGATCCATTGACCCGAATGGCGAATTAACGAGAGTAAAGTAACAGCGGTTTGATAAGGTTTACCATAAACATTAACCACGGCATCGACGGATTTTTCTTTTAGACCCATATTTTGAGGTGAAATGCTGGAACGGGTGGATAATAAGGCGGATAGTTGCTTTTATTTTGAGACAAATATAGACGACTTTCGCCTAAATTGTAGGTTCGTTAATGGAACGGACACCTATTTAGACTCCATTTAGATCAATTTTAATACTTTTGCCGGGCATTATTACACACAATTAGTATCGTAAATGCCATTTTCACCATCGTAGCATGCTTAAAAAATTAGCTAGTGATACCGCTTTGTATGGAGTGAGCACCATGTTGGGGAGGATGATCAACTACCTGCTGGTGATCCTTCATACCCGGTTGTTCGGTCCGGCAGAACTGGCTGCTCAGGTTCAATTATATGCATTTGCGGGCGTGGCATTGGTCGTCTATACGTTTGGTATGGAAACAGGCTTTTTTCGATATGCACGCTTAAAGGAAGATCGGGCTACTTATTATAACCTGATTCTTTCAGCCGTGATCGTCGTTTCGATAGGCTTGTCAGTGCTGCTCTTTATTAATGCCGCGAGCATAGCCCAATACCTCGGCTACCCGCAAGATGTACGACTCGTCAAATGGTTTGCCTGGATTATCGCAGCCGACGCGATCGTATCGATCCCCTTTGCGAAATTGAGATTAGAAGAGAAAAGTGTAAAGTTTGTGGCTATACGGTTGGGGACCATTCTTTTACTGGTGGCACTCAATCTGCTGTTCCTAGTCATATTCCCCAGTATCAGTCAAGGTGAATATTTAGCTGTATTGAAGCCCCTGGTCGATCGCTTCTATTTCCCATATTTAGGGGCTGATTACATCATCGTAGCCAATTTAATTGCGAGTGTAGCCGCTATTTTTTTGCTATGGAAAGAGCTAGTCGTCTTTCGCTTTAAATTGAGCTGGACACTTTTCAAACCGGTATGGATCTATGCTTTCCCCATCCTGATCATGAATCTGGGCGGTATTATTAACTTGATGTTTGACCGTATCTTCCTGAAAGAAATGCTTCCCGACGGTTTTTATCCCGGCCGAACCACAGAGGAAGCCGTAGGAATTTATGGGCAATGTTTCAAATTGTCTATTTTTATGAATCTGGCAATTCAAGCTTTCAAATACGCCGCTGAGCCTTTTTTCTTTATCAAGGGAGTAGATAAAAATGCCCCCCCTGTGTTTGCCCGTGTGATGAAGTGGTTTATCATTATTTGTTCCCTCATGTGGGTTGCCATTTCGGTCAATCTGGACGTACTGGCTCATCTATTCCTGAGACAAAAAATTTACCATGAAGGAGTATTTGTAGTACCTTGGCTGCTGGCAGGTTTTTTATTTTTAGGGATCTATTATAACCTGGCTGCCTGGTTTAAATTGACCGACAAGACTGCATACGGTACTTATTTTTCGGTTACCGGAGCAGTAGTCGTTATCGTTTTGAATTATCTTTTAGTACCTCGCCTCGGTTACCTAGGCTGTGCAGTGGCGTTTGCA
Organism: Spirosomataceae bacterium; assembly: GCA_041676905.1. GTDB lineage: Bacteria > Bacteroidota > Bacteroidia > Cytophagales > Spirosomataceae > Ravibacter. The sequence goes on along the minus strand of JBAYRB010000060.1, from coordinate 7,288 downwards.
GCCTCCAGTTTTACAATGATGGTCCTGTGTTATCTATTCGGACAGAAGTACTATCCTGTACCTTATCATCTTATGTCCGCAGTGGGCTACCTCACCGTAAGTGGGATCGTAATTTATCTGACCTCTCGTTGGACTATTTCAGAGAACCTCATAACCTCCTTTTTAGGACATTCGCTGCTGCTGGGTTTATGTTTCCTAGGAGTACTTCTGATGGAAAAAAAGGAACTAGCAAGTTTATTGAAAAGGTCGTAGGTTATCCCGTTTTTCTTAAATCGCGCAATAGTTTATTGGAAAACATGAATTCATTTAGTTCAGGAACGTCCGAGTCGGTGATGGTCTGACTATTACCCTCCCAAAGTTTTCTGCCCTGATAGAGGAAAATGATATTTTGCCCAATTTCCATTACCGAGTTCATATCATGGGTGATTACGACCGTCGTGATTTTGTATTCGTGGGTAATTTCTTGAATGAGCTCATCAATTTTAACGGCCGTTAAGGGATCCAAACCCGAATTCGGTTCATCGCAGAATAGATAGGACGGATTCATTACGATAGCTCTTGCAATACCCACTCGTTTTTTCATCCCGCCACTAATTTCGGAGGGCATACGATGAGCGGCTTGATCCAATCCTACCCGTTCCAAACAAAACTGTACGCGATCTTCTTTTTCGGAATTCGACTGATTCGTAAGCATGTCGAGGGGAAAGCGAACATTTTCGGCCACGGTCTTAGAGTCGAATAAGGCTCCGCCTTGAAATAATACGCCCATTTCCCTCCTTATAGCTTGAAACGACTCCTGATCCCCACCATAAAAGTCGCGACCATTATACAGTACCGTTCCTTCATCGGGTTTTATCAAACCAATTATACATTTGAGCAACACGCTCTTTCCGGTACCACTTCCCCCAATGATCAGGTTGGTTTCCCCTTTTTTAAAGACGCCGTCTATGCCGAGCAATACGTCTTTCCCGTTGAATGATTTTTTTATATTCTTGATTTCGATCATCTGAATCTGTCTGTTATTTGACCCGACTCTTTCTAAAAAAGTTACCTACAGCAACAATTGAGCCAAGGCATAATCGGCCACCAAAACGGCAATACAACTACTGGTTACGGCTTTCGTGCTTGATTGTCCAACTTCTAATGCCCCGCCTCGGGTGTAGTACCCTTTAAAGGACGAAATAGCAGCGATGAGGAAGCCAAAGACAAAAGGTTTTACACACATGAAAAATATATTGTAGGGGATAAACCCGTCTCTGATTCCGTAGACGTAATCTCTCGCAGAAATCACTCCGGTGATCGTACCCGCTAAATACCCGCCCCAGATGCCGAGAAAAGCGGCTAAGATGACCAGCATAGGGAAAGTGACCATCGCAGCTAAGATTTTGGGCAAGACCAGGTAAGAGGCAGAATTGATCCCCATTACTTCCAAGGCATCGATTTGTTCGGTGATCCGCATCGTACCCAATTCACTCGCAATATTGGATCCGACCTTCCCTGCCAGTACGATACAGGTAATCGTAGGTGCAAGTTCCAAAATCTGCATATCCCGGACGATCAACGCTACGGTAGATACAGGGATTAGAGGACTTACCAAGTTATAAGCCGTCTGGATACAAGAAACTGCCCCTATGAAAGTGGATACAATCGCAACAATAAAAATGGATTTGACACCGATACTCGTGCACTCTTCGATAAAGCGGGACCAGTAGACCGAAAATTTTTCTCTTTGAGTCAGTTGACTTCCTAAAAAAATAAAGAATTTCCCTAAGTTCGACATAGTATTGATTTCAGAATCGGTAATATTCGTGAAAATTAGGGAAAAATTGATCTAATCGAAAAAAATGAATCCACTTGCAGTAATCTCTAGCGGTACACGGGGAATTGGTAGGGCCGCCGTGCTGATGTTCCTTAAAAACGGCTTTGATGTGGTTACGGGTTCCCGAAAACAAATAAATATCGATAGGCTCACCGCTGAAGTTAAGAAAAAGAATTTTCCAGGGACCCTATTTACCTATAATGCCGATCTATCGACTTCGGAAGGAGTAGATGCTTTCGTAGCTTATGCACGATCCCTTAATCGACCTGTGGATGTGTTGATCAATAATACGGGTCTGTTTGTCCCTGGGCAAATCCACAACGAAGCTAACGGGGTATTGGAACGGATGTTAAATGCGAACCTTTTCAGTGCTTACCGCTTAACGCGTGGCTTGGTGGGCGATATGATCAAAAGACGTTCGGGGCATATCTTCAATATGTGTTCGATCGCCAGCATTACTGCCTATCCCAATGGTGGATCCTATGCTATCGCCAAACATGCACTCTATGGCATGTCGAAAGTGTTGAGACAAGAGTTAAAAGTACATAATATACGTGTCACAGCGCTTCTTCCGGGAGCTACTTTAACCGATAGTTGGGCGGGTACCGACTTACCCCCTGACCGATTTATGAAAAGTGAAGATATCGCCCAGGCGATTTGGGCAGCCTACTCTTTATCGGAAGGTGCTGTTTTGGAAGAATTGATCATCCGACCGCAATTAGGGGATATTTGATGGGTAAGTCCCAAAATTGTCGTCTTCTAATAAGTGAGGATGAGGGGAGATAAAATAAAATTTGTTAATTTTCCGGTAGCCTTTTTTAAGTAACCTTAATTAATAGAGTAAGGATTCTCCCATATCTCGCCTTTAAAGGTGGTTGATTTCCTATCCTTAGGCCGGTGTTTGGAAGGAATACATAAATTAGCATTTTTAAATTGTCCCAATTTAAGGGTTATTAATTAGATAGATTTTTGCAGAGCGTTAAAAAAATTGAAATGGAACAGCAATACCTGGGTATCGACATCGGTGGAACAAATGTGAAAATGGGCATTGTAGACGTAAAAGATGGGAGAATTTCCAACTTTTATAGCCACGAAACCGCTAGCTGGCGAGAGTCAGGTCGTTTTATTGAGCGTCTTGGGGATGCGATTGCGCTGGAGCTAAAGGAATTCCCGGCCGTTAAAAAAGTAGGAATTGGGGTGCCCGGACTCATCACCCGCGATCGTAGTACCTTGATCGAAATTACGGCCATCCCTGAAATAAACGGTATAAAGATCGTCCCAGAACTGAAACAGCGTTTTCCCGAACACGAGTTTTATTTGGAAAATGACGCTAATGCAGCTGCATTAGGTGAATATTATTTCGGCGAAGAAGATGTCCCGGAGGACTATATTTTTATAACCCTCGGAACCGGTATCGGTGGAGCCGCCATCATTGATAAGAAAGTATTTAAGGGTGGAGGAGGAAATGCCATGGAACCTGGGCATATACCCTCACGAAATGGCAGAGTGTTGGAAAGAAACATCGGTAAGAAGGAATTATTGGAACTTGCCGAGGAAATGAGAAGAAATTATCAAGGGAATACCATTCTTCCCATGGGGAATATATCGACTACCGGCTTAGTAGCGGCTGCGGGCGAAGGTGATGAATTGGCGTTGGAAGTCTTTAAAGAAGTGGGGTATATGCTAGGCGATGGCCTGGTTGCCATGATCCGAATTTTGGATATTACCACCATTTTAATCGGTGGGGGACTGTCCGCTTCGTTTGATTATATCATGCCTAGTGTGCATGAACGTCTACATAATTGGCTCACTCCGTACTATATCAAGACACTTACGGTTAAAAAGGCCACTCTTGCCAATGACGCCGGCCTACTGGGGGCGGCATCGTTATGCTTTGAATAAATATTATTTATAATAATTTGCTCCGGTATAAAAGGGTGGTCCTGTATATACCGGAGCTTTTTCTTGATAAACCCAGCATTTCGATTCGAATTCTGATTTTTCGCCGTCCTCAAGTTCACTTTCTAAGCCCGATAATGACAGTCAGCAGGTTATTGGGAATATGGTACACTAAGATATTTCCTGTTTCTTTATTCAACCGAAAATTGTTCAACCGCTTAAAGGGTACGATCAAGAGAATTTCGGGTATTATAATTGACATTTCGGTGAAGTGTCGGTAATGCTTTTTTTGCATAAAACCCAAAGTGGGAGCGCTAAGACGGATGGCCCGAAATAGTGTGTCACCGTATATTTACGGAAGGGCATGATAACCCTTTAACTTTTTAATAAACCTCAAAATAGATCGAATGAGTGTAACTTATGTAATCGGTCTCGATTATGGTACCGATTCCGTTAGAGCCGTTGTGGCTGACGCGTCGAATGGAGCGATCATTAGTAGTTCAGTATTTGAATATCCTCGTTGGAAGCAGGGGCTTTTTTGTGATGCAGCGGCTTCGCAGTTCAGGCAGCACCCCCTTGATTATTTGGAAGGGATGGAATCGGCTATAAAGGGAGCGTTGGCACCCTTATCGTCCGATATTGTCAGCCGTATCGGTGGTATTTCGATCGATACTACGGGTTCAACCCCTGTGGCTATCGACGAAAATGGCACCCCGTTAGCCTTATTGCCAGAGTTTGCCGACAATCCCAATGCCATGTTTATTCTTTGGAAAGACCATACGAGCATCAAAGAAGCCGAAGAAATAAATGAACTGGCACATTCCTGGGAAACCGACTATACCCAATACTCAGGAGGAATTTACTCATCGGAGTGGTTTTGGGCTAAGATCTTAAGAACCCTACGAATCGATGAGCAAGTAAGGGCTAAAGCATATTCCTGGGTCGAACATTGCGACTGGATGCCGGCTGTCTTGACCGGTACCACGGATCCTAAGACCATGAAACGGGGACGATGCGCTGCGGGGCATAAAGCCATGTGGCATGAAGAATTTGGGGGACTACCCTCGGAAGATTTCCTTACTTCACTCGACCCTCTGCTAGCAGGGCTGCGGTCTAGACTCTATGACGAGACTTACACGGCCGATACGGTGGTAGGGACCCTTACCGCCGAATGGTCGGAAAGATTAGGGCTGCCTGCCGATGTGAAAGTGGGGGTGGGAGCTATTGATGCCCATATGGGCGCCATTGGTTCGGCGATTACACCTTATGCTTTTGTGCGGGTGATGGGGACCTCTACCTGCGATATGTTGGTAGCTCCCAAAGAGGAAATTGGTGGACTCTTGGTAAAAGGAATTTGTGGCCAGGTCGACGGCTCAATTGTGCCGGGCATGATTGGATTCGAAGCAGGGCAATCGGCATTCGGTGACGTCTATGCCTGGTTCAAAAACCTGATCTTAGATGCTGTTTTCGATTTGATCGATGACGATACATTAAAACAGGAGCTTTCTGACAAACTGCTGTCTTCATTGTCGGAAAAGGCGTTGGCCTTGCCCATTACCGACCAAGATCCCGTAGCCCTGGATTGGTTTAACGGTCGGAGAACGCCCGATGCAAATTTCAACGTTAAGGGTTTGATTGCCGGTCTAAATCTAGGTACGGACGCGCCACGCGTTTTTAAAGCATTGGTAGAAGCTACCGCATTTGGATCAAAACGGATTGTCGATAGATTCCTCGAGCAAGGTGTACCGATTAGGGAGGTTATCGCAATTGGGGGGGTGGCGAAAAAGTCGAGACTTGTGATGCAAACCCTAGCTAATGTACTGAACGTTCCCATCAAGGTAGCAACCTCTGAACAAACCTGTGCCTTAGGTGCCGCCATGTGTGCAGCGGTCGTAGCCGGCACGTATAATTCGATCGAAGAGGCTCAAAAAGCCATGAATTCTGGATTTGATACCGAATATGTACCCGACCCAACCAAGGTTGAGGTATATCAAAAATTATATGAGAAATACCTCGAGTTGGGCGGATTTGTCGAAAATTGGTCTTAACGAGGTTATAGTTTTACCGGTTGGATGGCAAGTCGCTCACACCAGGTTAAAAACCGATTGTGAACACCGTCCAAGGTAGCTTGGATTTCGGTCGTAAGGGGTCTCCTATTAACTCGTGTAACTTGTTCAATGGGGAGACCTCTTTTCATTAGAAAATATTTTGAACTCAAGGGGTATCCTTTTGAAATGAGGGGTTCTGTTTCTGCTATTTCCTTTTGAATCCAATCGACTTCCTTCTTTTTTTCGGGATTATTCGCATGATCGCAAATCCAATTGAGAATTTCGGGATAAAAGTTTGCGGAGATAGGGGATAATCCTGCTCCTCCCGCACGTAAGGATGCCACGGCCGAAGCAGTATGTGCATTAAATAATTTTAACTTACTTCCTTTGGATGCACTTAGCTTTAGCTGGATACTGTCCATGCTTTCAGAGGTGTCCTTGTGATAAATAAACCGCTTAGTTTTTACTAGGTGATCGATCACTTTTTTGGAAAGTACTCTTTTGTAAGGATTGGGTGATTCATAGGTTCCCAACGGAATCGAACCGGTGAGGGCAAGAATTTGATCGACGTTTTTTATCAGAACATCATCACTTTCTTCTCTTTCTGCCAGATGACCGGTTATTAATATGACAGCTTCCGTACCCAATCCATTTAGTTTTTTTATGAATTCAGCCTTTTCCTGGGGCGTGTCGCCGAAGGAGCCTGTACTTACGACGGGCAAAGGTCGCCGTAGTCTTCGAATCACCCGTTCGGTGACGGCCAATCGTTCTTCCGGAGTAAGTAGATACATTTCGCTACTAAGGCAATTGGCAAAATAACCGTCGGCACCGGCTGCCAGGTAAAAGTCGGTCACACGGTCAAAGGTGTTCCAATCGATGGATTTATCGGCTTTAAAGGGGGTTATCATCACAGGGATCAATGCACTTTTCGTGGGTTTTACCGTATTAGGGCTTGATGCAAATGATGGTAGTGCCAATGGTGCAAAAGGAAGTAAGGCCAACTGACGGATGAGGGTCCGTCGCGTTGTTTTCAAATGGGTTTTCATAGCTGATTAAGTCAGGTAAGTTTCAAAAACGGGGCTACAAAGTGCAGCCCCGTCTGGAAAGGTTAGGGTAGGGAAAGTGAATTATTTATCCCACCAAATCTTGGTGTTGAAGTTGTCTGCGCCTTGACGAGCGACTGCAGCTTCATAGTTTTCCTTATTGTATACCATTTCGCTTTGTGGGTAACGCAAACGCGAAGGGATTTGACCATTGGAGTCATTGTCATGGTATTGAACCGGAACGAGTTTGGGATAGCCTGATCTTCTCAGGTTGGCAAACGTTTCATGTCCGTTCAAGAAGGTAGCCACCCAGTATTGCGTGTTCAGTTGCTCGATGGCGGCTTCACTATTGCCAGTTCCTACGAAGGGGTTAGCCGCTAGGTAAGCTTGGATTTCACCATCGGTAATCACAGCGGATGAATGGTATTCTGTGTAGATCTTCATAGCACTTGCGACCCCGCTATTGTAAAGGCTTTCAG
>JBAYRB010000059.1:0-9360 GCA_041676905.1 Spirosomataceae bacterium | reverse complement strand
TACTTTACAATATAGAAAAGGCTCTCAGTTGGAACTCGCTTCAAGGTAATCAAACTTTTGTTCCCAATGAGAAACTGAGCTATCATGGATTACAATATGGAACCAATCCTTTCTTGAATAATAGTGACAGTAAGATTACCGGCGACGCCCTGATGGCGCGTTTGAACTATGCATTTAAGGATCGTTATTTATTGACCGCCTCGGTTCGTCGAGACGGATATTCAGCCTTTGGGAATCAAAACCCGCATGCCGTTTTCCCAGCTGTTGCCCTGGCCTGGAAAATCTCTGATGAAAATTTCTTTAACCTAGATCCGGTTAGCCATATGAAGTTACGCTGGTCCTGGGGGGTAAACGGAAACCGGGAAATAGGAGCCTATTCAGCATTGGCACAGCTGTCGTCTAACCTTTATTACGATGGCACCAACGTTCTTGTGGGGGTTTACAATAATACACTTTCGAACCACGGGTTACGGTGGGAGCGGACCAGTTCGTTCAACATTGGTCTTGATGCAGGGTTATTTAACAATCGGGTAAACACCACCATTGAGTACTATGATATCACGACGACCGACTTGTTAATGAATCGTCTCTTGCCTGAAATCACTGGATTTACGAGCATTACCAGTAACCTAGGCGAATTAGCCAACAAGGGATTTGAACTTTCAGTTACTTCCGTCAATGTCAACAATGCAAACTTTAATTGGAAAAGCAGTTTGGTGTTTTCGTTGAACCGAAACAAAATCAAAAAACTTTTCGGGGAATATGAGGAAGTAGAAGAAAACGGTAAAATGGTAAGACGGGAGTTACCTGACTACACCAATGAATGGTTCCCTGGGCAGGCACTGGATCGGATTTGGAACTATAACATATTGGGTATTTGGCAAACTGAAGAGCGGGATGCAGCCCAAGTGTATCGCTTAGATCCGGGGGATTTCAAAGCCGAAGATGTCGATGGGAACGGCGTATACGAAGCGTTAACCGATAAGCAGTTTATTGGATATAGTGCTCCACGTTATCGTTTTGGACTACGTAATGAGTTCGGGTTCCTAAAACATTTTACAGCATCCATTTTTCTAAGAGCTGAATTAGGCCATTTGAGAGCTTTTTCTGACGGACTTCGTCGGGGTGGAAATGATACCTATGACCGCCGAAATGCACAGGACTTCCCTTATTGGACACCGGAAAATAGGGAAAACGGATTCCCACGACTCAATGCCAATACCAATGTTTTTGGGGGAGGAATCATGGTATATAAGCCTTCATCCTTCTTAAGGGTACAAGACGTTTCCATTGCCTATCAATTACCGAGTGTGGCTCTAGGAGGGGTCAGTGTAGACAATCTCAGAATATATGCATCGGCACGCAATCTTTTGACCTTTTCGAAGTGGCCTGGATGGGACCCCGAAAGTGGAATGACGCCTATGCCCCGAGTAATTTCAATGGGGTTGAAGTTTGGGTTGTAATAATTGAGGATTGGATTTGCAATTACTTGAAAAAGAATTTGATATCATGAAAAAGAATATAGTAAAAGGCTTGTTTGTGTGTGTGGTGTCCGCTGGCTTGTATGGATGCGAGGCGGACTGGCTCAAACCTGAACCTCTTTCCTTTTTTAGCCCGGAAAATGTTTATACCGATCGCGCAGGATTTGAATCGCTGTTGGTAACCATGCGTAAAGATCTACGCAACGAAAATACAGGTTCCATGAATTATTTAATCATGGAAACAGCATCGTCGGATTTAGCTTCGCCCTGGTCCCAGTTAGACTTCTATAATTTAACACCGAATACGGACGTTTACTATCGATTCCTGGATATGTTCCCAGCGATCTATAAGTCTATCAAAAATGCAAATGTCCTCATTTCGAGAATTGATGATATTACCTGGGAAAGTCAGGAAGACCGTAATACACTGTTGGCAGAAGCTTACTGGCATCGATCTTACTGGTATTATCGACTAGTAAATTCTTATGGAGATGTTCCCTTTATCGGAGAAGAAATAGCGGGGGCAAAGTTGGATTTTTATACGCATAGCCGCTGGACCATTCTCGACAAAATAAAATCAGACCTGGAATTTGCACGCGAATGGCTACCTTTAAAAGCTAACCCAGGCGCTATTAGTAAAGGTGCAGCTGATCATCTATTGGCTAAAGTTTACCTTGCAAATTTAGAATATGACAAGGCAATAGAAGCCGCCACTCGCGTTATCAATGGACCCTACGCCTTAATGCAACAACGCTTTGGTATTGATGCAGATCGTTCAGAAAGAAATGTGATTTGGGACTTGCATCGTCCACGAAACTTCAATATTTCAGCCAATACCGAGACCATCCTGGCTACCGTCGATCGTTTTGAAGCTCCTCCAGGTGCTCGAACCGGCGGATTATATACCATGCGACACTATAATTGTCAATGGTTTCAACCTCAGGTTTTGGATAGTGAGGGCAAACCAGGGATGGTAGCTAGCGGTCCCATGTATGACTCCTTAGGAAGAGGAAACGCCAATGTGCGCCTTACGCATACCTACCAGTATAACATTTGGAATTACAAAGGAACCACGTGGCAAAACACAACCGATTTAAGAAGAGCAGATATCAATTGGGTCGATATTCACGAGCTCCGTTACAATAATCCGAATTCAGTGGATTATGGAAAACCTATCAAGATTGAATACCTTGCCGCGGCGGTAGATACTTTCAAGCACGTCTATGCCATGCCCCATTATATTATGTATGTTCCGCAAGACGATCCCAATGCGCAACCTTTCGGGGGGCACGGGGACTGGTATGTGTTCCGGCTAGCCGAAACCTACCTGATAAGGGCAGAGGCTTATTATTGGAAAAATGAATTGGCATTGGCGGCTCAGGACATAAACGCGGTAAGAAACAGAGCTAAAGCCATCCCTATTGAAAGTAACGAAGTGACCATCGACTTTATCCTAGATGAGCGAGCGCGTGAATTATTCGCCGAAGAGCCACGGCATTCGGAATTAGTTCGAATTTCGTATATCATGGCTAAGTCGGGCATAGGAGGATATAGTCTGGATAATTTTAGTGACAAAAACTTCTATTTCGACCGTGTCATGCGTTACAACAACACCTATGAAAAGAAAATTGAGTTATTAGGAAACGTTGCCAATTTAGCGCCCTTCCATGTGTTATGGCCTATACCCTCCAATGTAATTACGGCCAATACGATGGGGGTGATTAATCAAAACATCGGATACGACGGCGCAAATCAAAATGTACCACCGTTAACAACGATCGATTAAAACAATTGTTCGGATCCCGTATTTATAAACAGGGACTATAATAAAGCAGAATAGCAAGAGGCTGTTGGATATCTAGCTTGGATAACCGACAGCCTCTTTTTTTGATCGTTTATGGATCATATGGACTGAGTAATTTTATAGCTAGCTTTAAGCGTTGACAATGCGTGGTTTTTCTCTAAGCCCTGGTTCTGGGGCTTGTTATAATCATCCCATGAGGTGAACGTAAGGTAATAGCCAAGTCAACCAAGCCTTTTAAAGCCCAAATAGTAGAAACATTCCAGCAACGTTGTTAGTAAAAACCATGAGCTATGCCCTTTTGAACAAAAATCCAGATTGAAATCGGTTCAAGAACATGAAGTCCATACCATTTTTATCCCTTTGTTTCCTACTCGCCTACCTACCGGTTCAAAGCCAGGTTTTGAAGAATGGTTTCGATAAGTCGGAATACCTTGAATCATTGACCATAAATCATCGTGCCCATTTCCCTGTCGATAAATGGGATAGTCTGACTTCCATGCCTCAACCGCAAAATTTTAGATTCGTATATCGATCTCCAGAAGTCGCATTTGACAACCTTTGGGATTTTTGGGTTCACCGTCAAAAGCCGCTAGGCCTCATAGCCATTCGTGGAAGTGTTGCCACCCAAGTCAGCTTCTTGGCTAATTTATATGCGGCGATGATTCCCGCGACGGGTGAGATTCAATTGGACCATGATTTTTTATTCCGATATCAGCTTGCTGAGCATCCTCAGGCGGCGGTACAGGTGGGGTGGTTTGTAGCAATGGCTTATTTATCGAAGTCAATTGTGCCTAAACTTGACTCCTGTTATCAGACAGGCATCAAGGATTTTATATTGACGGGTCACAGTCAGGGAGGCGCTATCACCTATATGCTAACAGCCCATTTAAAGCATTTGCAAAAAGCAGGTCAATTACCGCCGGATATCCAATTCAAGACCTACTGTAGTGCCAGCCCAAAACCAGGTAATTTGTTCTTTGCTTACGATTTCGAGACCCAAACAGTCGGGGGGTGGGCATTTAACGTCATCAATACGGCCGACTGGGTCCCCGATGTGCCATTTTCCGTTCAAACCGTAAACGATTTTACTGAGGTAAATCCATTTCGAAATGTCAAAACGATCATCAAAAGACAGAAATTTCCGGCCAATATTGCACTGAAAAGAGCCTATCGACAACTTAGCAAACCGGGATTGAAAGCGCAGAAAAACTATGAAAAATACTTGGGAGTCATGGTGTCTAAAGCCGTGCGTAAACAATTTCCCAACTACGTTACACCGGATTACGTACAAAGTAATTATTACGTACGGACGGGGACGACCATTGTTTTGTATGCGGATGAGGTTTACCAGAAGCACTTTGAAAAAGAAGCCGAAAAGTATGGGATTTGGCATCATCATCAACCCGAAAAGTATTTGTATTTGACAGAAAAGCTGCCTCTCTGATTATAGTTTACGGGTAGACTTCCGTTTACGGTAAGAAAATTTAGATTAGGGGATATTCCGTACCGGGTACTAATAGACGCTGCAATTCGGAAAGCGTAGAAATACGATATTGGGGTTTGGCGGCTTCCACGGCTTCCCAGGGATCATAACCCCATTCAACCCAGGCGATGGCGACATTCATTTTGTGACAGGCTTCAATATCCCTTAGTTCGTCACCCACATAAAGTACTTCATGAGGGAAAAGTTGGTGTCGTTTTAAATAAGATTTTATCGATTTGTCTTTCCCAAAAAGGTTTTTACTGCTGATAATTTGGTTAATAGACCGAATCCCTTGATGTGCTAAAAAAATAGATATATTTTCTACGGAATTGGATGATATGATAGCGGATTTAATTCCAGCCTGGTGAATGTTGGAAAGCATTTCTCTTACCCCCTCGTATAGCTGTAATTGTTCTAGGTTTTGTCGGTATAATTTTAAAAACTCCCCTGCCAAAAACGGGATTTTATACAAAGGAACTCCTAGGCGTTTGTAACGGTCAAGTATGGAAAGCCCTTTTAGTTTTTCCCAGTCGGATGGGTTGAGTTGAGGTAAATTCTTCGCTTGTGCTAGTTCGTTATACAAACGTATAAATAGCAAACGAGAGTCGGCAAGGGTGCCATCGAAATCGAAAATGACGTGTTTGTACATGCTTTTTGCTAGGTTTAATCGACCCGTTTAACTACCCCAGTTAGCGCAGCTGAGTTTACTTCTAAAAAAGGGAATTTGAAACACGAATATTAAGATTAATGGAATTAAGAGCAATGAGCTTTCAAATACCGTATTTGAAAAAGTTTTTCATTTTTAAGTAAAAAGGGAGGTCGTAAAATCGGCGAAAAGCATCCAAAACTTCTTGATCAGGTTTTAAATCTGGTTCAACTACCAACAGCGCGTGATCCCTTTTAGAAGCGTAGGTTTCGGTATTAAAGGTGAAGTTCGTTCCACTTCCATCCGTACCTATATTACTCAGTTTTGACTTAACGGGGTATACGCCATACGCATCATTGATAGTTTGGCATAGGCACCATCGTATTGCCCAGGAATCGATAATGCCTTTTTGTTGCTTGTGTAACATGGGTAGTAGATCGTTCCCCCCCTCAAGGAAACGTCGCTTAATAGAGGGGTCGTTGAGCAGTTTTTGATAATTTGCACTTCCCCAATCGGCTAATTGCCAGCGATCTGCCCAAGTGCCCCAACCCCAGGAACTTGCACGCCTTGCTAAGTAGAAATCAAAGGTGTATTTCTCAGGTATTCTAATGGGGGGAGCGTAACCCGTTACCGAAAAAATATCAGATCTATTTTGATAGACTACAAGTAGCCGATTCATAATATCAAGAAAATCGGGTGTGGTAAGGATATCGTCTTCGAGGACGATAACTTTCCCAAACGTTTCAATGATTTGGGTTACCCCCTCTATAACCGATGTAGCAAGTCCTTTGTTTGTCCGACTTTTATAAATTTTCACCTCCTTAAAGCCGTCAATCCGGTCGGCAATAGCTCTAACCTCCTTTACTGGTACTTCATCATCCTTACCCCGACTGCCATCAGAAAACACAAAAAGACGACTGTCTTGGGCTAATGAATTCGCTTTCAGTGCGTCAAGAGTTTTGTTAAAATGCACCGGTCGGTTGTAACAAAATACAATTACAGGCGCATAGTTTTCTTGCAAATCCATCAATTTTTTGGTTTTACCGCATCCACTATAAGGGAGGTATAAACAAGTTTACCCTCCTTGTTTCGGGAGTCGAAGTCGGCTGAACGCCGAATCATCCCGTCCTTGGGGTCCCAATCGTTTTTATGGAATTTCCGATCTTCATCGAAATATTCGAGCAGTCGCACTTGAAAACCGACTTGTTGTAAAGCATCACTAAGCGATTCGTAATTATACAGTACTTTATGGTCGTCGGCCCCGTAACCGCTACCCCCTGGCTTTACCCATTCGATGTATTCCTTTGACTCGTGATAGCCATCCGGGACTGCTATCCGTAGGAACCCGCCAGGTTTCAAAAATTGGAAACAGTGTTCAAAACCCTGTTTACCTTGTTTGGGCGAGAGGTGTTCCCATACGTGTTCAGCCAGCATAAGGTCAATCGTATTCCGCTTAAAATACTTCTCCCAATTTTCAATTTTCAAAATATTCAAGGTTTGGATATCCGTGTGGATCCAACCGGGAAAATAGGTGTAAGAGGCTCCGATAACTAATTTTATAGGTTTTCGGCGCGAATAAGTACGGAGCTGCCAAATACTATGTGGTTTTTGTAAATAGGCAACCCAAAATTTTTGAAATAGATTCATTTAATCAAAAGCTGGAACAAAACTGAGAACGTCAGTCCCAAAATACGGTATAAGGATCATAAAAATTAAATAAAATTTTAGGGATACGCATTTCCTCCACTATTCTATAAACCAGCCTGGAAATATTTTTTAAATAACTGAAAGGATGATCCGGCACAAAGTCTAATCCTTAAAGGGCGCAACTGGTAAAGTCGAGAAGACGCGGATCGGTAATCTATGTCCTCCAATTACGGGTCCAGCGATGTTATTTTTTTATAAACCGAATTACCTCCGAACCGGAGCGAAGAAAATAAATTCCTGGGCCTAATTCCACTGTTGATATCTCCTTTTTGAAATTCCACAAACCCGATAAAACGGTTTTACCGCTCATATCCGAGATGGTATATACGGGGCTTTCTGATTGTAAATCTGCAAGCAAAATATCATCTACCAGATTAGGATAGACCCGGCTGAGACTGGAAGGGGGTGAATTTTTAATTGAAATGATCTTGGAGAATTCAGCGGATCCATCCAGGTCAACTTGTCGGAGACGGTAATAACTCAACTCAGTTTTAAAGGTCTGGTCGACAAACGTATAGGATTGTGAATTATGGATTGTAGCCACACCGTCTATCCGGCCAATAAGTTCGAAGTCAGTCCCATTAAAACTGCGTTCAATTTCAAAATGGGAATGTTGAATTTCATTGGCAGTAGTCCATTTAAGTACATTTTCCTTGCCTTCGCTATAGCCATTAAACGATGCAAGAGTAACGGGTAGACTAGCATCTTCTACAGAAAGCACGACACCATCCTTCGAATAGTCAATTGCCCACTTACGGTCGTCGGGTAAAGTGGGGAGGTTTAGGGTTGAAAACGACTTTCCCGTAAAGTCTGTATCGTTTCCTGCGACAGTATTATCGATGACAGCAGCACTATTAATAATAGTAAAACGGTGTCCTATTTCCGGCAAATAGTCGTCTTCCAGTGTAACGTTTAGCGTTCCATCCCAAAATGATTCTTGGGTTACCGTACGTAAATTAATAGCGTCGTTGTCTTCATTTCCAAACAATTGAATATTCAGCGTTTTGTTTCGTAAATCACATAGAGGACCCATCCATAAATTACCCTTGGTGGATCCCGGATCACCCGGACTAAGGCTTCCCATGCCGAGAATGGTGGGGGAGGAGCTTGAAATAAAGCCAACGCCTGAAATATCGCCATCAAGGTACAAAGTAGAGTTAGGCATGATCCGCAATATGTGATTTTCAACTTTCAATACTAGGTTTCCATTCAAAATAAAATCACCTTCGACAGAAACAATTTGACTGCTCCCTACATCCTGGACCAGCGTAGCACCGCTGTTGACGGTTATTTTAGTGTCGAATAATACTTGGTTCGTAACCGTACAATGGCCGTCAATATATATGTCACCAGGTGGATACAGGGTGTCGGGGTAAGCGGGCGACCAACGTGCAGCATCTGTGTAATTACCTACTCCTGTGAAGGTAAATTGTGCGGATACATACGTGAAAAAAACAGAAGTAGAATGAGGCTAAGAGTGTAGTGGATTTTGAATTAAGTTTCATAATGTTCATAGTTAAAGAGTTAACAGAAGTATAAATTTAGATAAATAATTAAAAGGGTCATTCGAGTTTCTGCATGTTATTCCGATAGATAATTTTTAAGTAAAATCTGCAAACAAAAATTACGTACATTCTACACGGTAATACTATAGTGTTATATTTGTAAGTAATGTGACTTTATAAATATTCTCTTGTTTACTAAGGGTTGCTTCGATCTGGCGTCATCAGTTTATGAAATTTCCCAGCTTTCTTTTCCTGTCAATCCTTATTCTGTTAGACGCCTCAGGGCAAGGGGTTCGTGAGAATTCGCTCAAGAACACGGATTCCTTATTAACACAGGCGCGCCGGCTTATGATTGTCAATTTGGACAGTGCCCGACACCTTACATTGAAAGTACTGGATCTAGCGAGTAATACAGGAGATAGTTCCGCCCTAGCAAAAGCTTACCACAACCTCGGAATTGCTGATGAATATGCCGGTGATTATGCCGCTGCACTGTCACAATTTCTGCTTAGTCTAGAAACCTATCGTACCATCAAGGATACTACTGGAATGGGTTATGCAGCCAACAGCTTGGGTATTACCTATTTCCACCTTAATGATTACCCACGGGCTGCCCATTTTTACAAAGAGGCACTGGTTTATTTTGAGAGATCAGGTTTTAGAAATGGAGTGGCTTCTGTCTACAACGGCCTCGGTACGCTTTACCTGAGTATGAAGGATGATGAAAATGCACT
>JBAYRB010000058.1:0-9379 GCA_041676905.1 Spirosomataceae bacterium | reverse complement strand
TGTGAGTGCGTACGGGGTATGGCAAGCCATTGCACGTGCTTAGTATATTTACTGGATCCGAATCAATTAACCTAGTATTTACCATGCGACTATTTTTCATCTCCCTATTTCTAATCGGAATAACATTACGATTGTATGCTCAACAGGCCGATCTCGCCCCTTATATACAACTTAAACCTACGAGTGCAGGAAAACACTATGTTGAAATTACCTCCGACGTCGATACAACCTGGGGGCGTTGGCAAGAAAGGGGTTACAATTTCGGTTTCAACAAGCAATTGACACCCATGTATACCCAGGTCAACGGGATTTTAAGTACGCCCTACATGATACAAGTCCGGGGAAATGAAGAAGAAAGGAATAAAAAAAGGTGGGGATTCCATGTGTTCGAAGGCTACGCACGAGATGATAAATCCCGAATTACCATGTTGCTAAATAAGCACATTGAAGAAGAGAAACCGGTAGCGGAACTTTATTATTACGGTACCGTCTACAATCACTCCAACGAAGCCTACAATTGGTTTAGAATTGGCTCTGACGTGAGACAGCACTCTTATTTATTCAGTCGTGACAAAGCCATTTTTTACGGGTCCTTGCGGTTGACCAACGCATTGACTTTGGGGAGAATTGGTAAGGACGACCTGGTCATGGAAGAGCCTGAAAAAGACGCCGAAAACAATTACGAGGAAGATGCCAAATATGTAAATTATCGCGAGTTAACGCAGGGAGGTGACGGTACGATCTTCTATGACAAAGACCGGGATATTGTCGTCATTAAAATTAAGGGCAAATGGATGAAAGTGGCCGTGGAAGCCCTTCCTGAAGGGGTGGAGTATCCCTTTTAGCGTGCATGCTTAGCGAAATTGTTGGAGCTTGTTGGAAACAGAAGATAGTTTTTCAGGATATAAAATCGAGAAAAGAACCATCTTCTATTTCCAACCTCGCTACAAAAAGCGTGTGAAGTTTCTGTTTCCTTAACGGGCTACGTCCACGTTAACCTGTTTCCCTTTTATGGTATTGCCATCCATGGCATGGAGCACGGTACGTACATCCCGCTCAGGAATGTCCACATAGGTGAATTTATCGTGAATATCGATCACACCGATAGAGGTACCTGGGATATTGGCTTCCCCTGCGATAGCCCCTACAAAATCACGTGGTTGAAGATGATCCTGTCTTCCCAAATTGAAGAATAAACGGGTCATTCCGGCTTCTACCGTTCTCGAACGTTTCCCGCCAAAACCGCCACGGCGATCGCCGAAACGATCATTACCCCTGCGATCTCCTCGGTTTTCAAAACGCCCACCGGATTTGCGATCACCTCTTCTTTCCCAACGATCCTCCCCACGGCGATCGCTACGTTTTTCTTCCCAGGCTAGGTTAGCATCCGAGTATTCGTTTTTCTGAACACCCATAATTTTCTTGGCCATTGCTCCAACGATCTGTTCTACGGTAAATCCGCTATGGCGCAACGACTCTAGAATGTCTTCATAAGAAGATATATCCTGGCTTTCGTTAATCGTTTTGGCGATAGTATCGATAAAACGTGCTTTCCGAACGCCTAGAATGTCCTGGAAAGAAGGAATTACCCCTTTCTCAATTTTTGCTTTCGCATAGGTTTCAATGCCACGTAGACGGTATTTTTCATCGCGAGCTACCAATGAAAATGCCTTACCTGACATCCCCGCGCGGCCTGTGCGGCCAATACGGTGTACGTAATATTCCTCGTCTAAGGGTATATCATAATTTATTACAGCGTCCAAACCACTCACGTCAATACCCCGTGCAGCTACATCCGTTGCAACCAAAATGGTGGTTACACCGGCTTTGAACTTGCTCATTACATTATTCCGTTGCTGTTGACGCAGGTCACCGTGCAGCCCTTCGGCAGCATAGCCTCTCAGCTGTAATTCTTCTACGATTTCATCTACCTTACGCTTGGTATTACAAAATACCAGCAAGGATTTAATGTCGTGCATATCGATCAGACGCGTCATCACTTCGACTTTCGCCTGCGGTTTTACCTCAAAGTACACCTGCTCGATATTTTGATTGGTGAGTTCGTTTTTCACCACTTTTATCAGGACCGGATCCACCAAAAACTTGCGGGTTATGGCTAGAATCGGTTTCGACATGGTCGCTGAAAACAAGATGGTTTGACGATCTTCAGGCATTTCCGTCAAGATATTCTCGATATCCTCCCGGAAGCCCATGTCGAGCATTTCATCCGCCTCGTCCAAGACCATCATTCTCACGTGATCCAGTTCCAAGGTTCTTCTTTCCATATGGTCCATGACACGCCCCGGCGTACCTACCACGATATGCACACCTCTGCGTAAGGAACGGATCTGCCTTTCGATGGAGTCCCCACCGTAAATAGCCTCTATTTTTACTTGCGATAAGAATTGGCTAATCTTCTTCAGTTCTTCTGAAACCTGAACCGCCAATTCTCTGGTCGGACAAAGTATGAGTGCCTGAATGGCATTAATGGATGTGTCTATTCTTTCCAGCACCGGAATACCAAAGGCAGCGGTCTTTCCGGTACCTGTTTGAGCCTGACCGATGACGTCCCTTCCTTCCAAAACCGGAGGAATACCTTGCGCCTGGATAGGGGATGGTTTTTCAAATCCCATAGCACCTAACCCCTTGAGGATCTCAACCGAGATACCCAATTCCTGGAACGAGTCAACGGTTGCATTACTTTCAATTACTGTCATTTTTTGAACTTTTTTTATTCAGATATTTTGAACATTTGATATGTGACAGAGGTAATCGATACAGTTCGTCGGCTTACAGCAATTTTGCTATATCCATAGAGATGTCAGTCCAGCCTTCATTGAGTGTGCACCGCCAATGAATCGGATCAGAATAAATACTACGCCAATTTTACTATTTAGATTAACCAAAGCCTTCCGCGATACACCCGGAGGCTCTGCAGGACCATACTGAAGACCAAAACGAGTTGGCTGTGTAGTTGATTGAAATACCGAAATATTTCACCTAGAAGCAGAGAGACGAACGGATGTGTTCGCTTAAATTTCCCGCAAAGTTAGAGATTGTGTTTTTCTAATGCAACAAATATTTTAAAATATTTTATCGCCCTAGAAAAAAGATAATAATTAAGAGACCTGAATTGATTAACGCCAGAGTTCTAATGCAGCATTTAAAGCCTCCTCTACGCGAATGCGCGGTTTGTGAAAATAAATTAACCCATGACCTGGCAACATGATGTCGGTATCAATCTTGGACAATTTTAACAACGACTGAATGTATATCGTCTTATTGAAATCAATACTTCCGCCCCAGCCAAAATTTCCGCCCAGTAATGTCCCTATCACATCCCCACTGAAATTCAACAAACGACCTTCCCAATTCAATAAATAAGCCGTACATCCCATGCTGTGACCGGGCACATGAACCGTCTTAAAGGTAAGACCCAATATCGAAAACTCTTCGCCATCTACCAACATTTGATCCACCTCGAACGGTACGAAGGTCTTATGATACAGATAACCGCAGCAACGTTCGTCCCCACTGGCTACCGCCTCCGCCGTCTCTTTTATAGCGATAAATTTTACGCCTCGCTGTTTTAATTTATGACCACCCCCCGCATGGTCGTAATGAGGGTGAGTTAAAATACAGTATTGTATAGTATCGGGATCCAAACCCCAATAGCGCATGTTGTCAAAGATTTGGTCGAGGGTGTCCCCACAACCGCAGTCAATCATTATGAGCCCCTGACCCGTGTCGATAATATAACTATTGCCATCGTTCCAAAGCGCCCGAGGTTCGTCGTATGTTATTCCATTTAAGTCTCCGCCAACTTGATAAATATTTCTTAAAACTTGCATTCGTGCGATGTGATTAATAAAGCTGTTTTAAATAGTAAGGGCTTGTTTACCTTTATTACTCCATTCGAGCCTGACAAGGCCAATCGTTGGGTTAATTAATCTGGAAATGGAAAATGAATTCGGTTGAAAATAGGGTCTCCCCCTAATTTATATTAGTACTCGTGCCTGGTAGGCAGCAGGCTGGCTTAGTTAACCTATATCGTTTCCGACAAAAGTAAAGCGACGATTCCCACAAGGTTGTGAGAGCTCGTCGCTCCGGTGTCCGTAATCACTTAGAATGGTTAGTCGAATTTACCTTTCGAACCCTATTTGCGATATCGCAAACAGCGGTTTCCCTTTAGGATCCGGATTCACATACACAAAATAGAGTGATTGCTTTCCAGATGGTATAGACTTTAATACAATTTTCTCGGATCCTGACGCGTCTTCGCGAACGGTTACTTCTCCGATTTTCGGACCTTTCGGGTTGGCTAACCGGACTTCAAGCTTACCGCCTGCCGACCGCCCCTTCAGCGAATGAAGGGTAACGTCAATTCCTTTTACTTGGGTCAAATCGACCTCATCAAATCCGATATACGATTGGTTTACCTTCCCGATAACCACTTCTTGCCCCGCACCGGGGGTATTTTCAGGCAATTTAAATAAGTCAATATCTCTACTGCTATCGTACGCATTGGCGGGTAAGCGGGCAGGACGCAGTGCCAACGTTTGCCCACCCGTTAACGGACCGATCGAAGCGCTTCCCTTGTCGGTATAGCTGGCTGAGAATATATAGGCACCTGGCTTATCCTTGGGCTCGGGGTGGAAGCTTCCTTTAACCGGCCGACTGTCTTTCTGCTCTTTAGCCAATGAAAGAATATACTTTACCATATCCTCCGCTTCAGCCATTTTATGTTGGGGGTGTGGGGGCATGGCTTGCTCGCCCCAAATGCCTGCTCCACCTTCGATAATCTTCTTTGCTAACGATTTGACCGCATTATTGTCCTTTTCGTATTTCTGAGCAATTTCAATATAACTGGGTCCAATTGATTTTTCCCGAATGGTATGACAAGCTTGACAATCGCTGAGTTCTATCAAACGTTTACCGGTCGCAAAACCTGTATTTGCTTGATGACCTTGTGCAATGAGGGTTTTGTCGAAGCCCTCCAAGTAATTAATATTCAGATAAACATCGGCCGGTTCAATGGCTCCAGCAGCTAGGGTCCCATCTTCTTTGTCGGTGACTTTCACCTCATATTCGATGGGTTTATCCTTCCAATAAAAACTTTTATTCCCCTTAATCGCGATTTCCACCTGCGGGGGTTCGTTCCCCGCCTTAATAATTAGATTTGAGCTACGAGCATTGCCGTGAACATCCGTTACAGTCAATACGACCGTATATTCACCAGCACGCTTAAAGGTATAGGTAGGATTGGGCTCGGAGCTTTTCCCTTGTCCCCGTCCAAAATTCCAAGCATACGTTATGGCGTCGCCATCGTAATCCAGCGAACCCTCCGAGGAAAAACGAACTGTGAACGGAACGGCTCCAGCCGTTTTATCGGCACTGGCCACTGCTTTAGGCGGGCGATTTCCCGCATTAAAGGTGATATGCGACAAACGAGCATCATCGTTTTGGGCAAACCATTTGTTTCCATACTCTAGCAGGTACAGCGAACCGTCCTTCGCAAATTGCATGTCAATAGGGTGACTAAACTTCTCGTTCGGCATAAAACGTTCGATGTGGCTCAGGTCGCCATTCTTATCCATCGTAACAACGTTGATGTAATCGCGGATCCAATCGTAAGCGAAAAACTTTCCTTCGTAATAGCGCGGGAATTTGTCCTTGCTATCTTCATAGTCGTCATAATAATAGACGGGCCCTGCCATTGCGTTCCGTCCACCCTTGCCTACAATGGAACCAAACTCGGGTGAGTCAGCATAGGGATAGTAGATAAAGGCAGGCTGTGCGGGAGGTAATAGCTTCAAACCGGTATTGTGGGGCGAATCGTTGACTGGTTTCTCAGGATCATATTTTTCACCGGACACCTTGGTTTCGAAGTCGTATCGGTTATACGCGCGATTATCCGCTACAAACAAAGGCCATCCGAAATACCCAGCTTTTCGGGCTTGGTTTACCTCATCATGCCCTCTCGGTCCCCGGTCGGGGTTGTCGTTGGCAGCATCGGGGCCAACCTCGCCCCAGTAAAGATAACCGGTTCGTTTATCCACCGAAATACGATAGGGGTTGCGATTACCCATTACGTAAATTTCGGGCCTGGCCTTTTCGGTACCGGGAGGGAATAAATTCCCCTCAGGAATCCGGTAAGTACCGTCGGGTAGTGGCTTAATACGAAGAATTTTTCCACGTAGATCATTGGTGTTGGACGAAGTCGCCATCGCGTTCCAGCCCTCTCTACCTGGACGTCCGTCGGACGGACTAAATCCATTGGAGTCGAATGGGTTAACATCATCTCCAGTCGATAAATACAGATTCCCTTCGGCATCCCATTCGATAGACCCCCCGGTATGGCAACAGTCGGTACGTTTAACGGGTACGGTTAACAATACTTTTTCCGTGTCGAGCAAGAGTGTATCCCGAACATCGTCATATACAAAGCGCGAAAGATGTTGAGCCGTATCGGGTGCCGTCGAGGGAGGCGAGTAATACAAATAGATCCACTTATTTTCTTTAAAATTAGGGTCAATATTCAAGCCCATTAAGCCGTATTCAAACTTCGTATAAACGGGAACCTCACCCACGACTTTGACCTTTCCGTCCTTGGGATTGTAAAGCTTGAGAGCACCTTTGCGTTCGGTAAACAAAACGCGATGATCGTCCAGTACCGCCAATTCCGTAGGTTCATCCAGGCTTTCTACCAATACGTTCTTCGTAAAGCGATTATCTTCCGGTCTCGCTTTTGAAAAGTCCAGGGTGTCGGCCCAAACGTATTGTATACCCCCTAACAAATGTTTGAGAAAAACAGGGTTTTCATAGGTGGCACTTTCATGGCCAAAATTGGTGTAAAATGCCTTTCCTCCATCGAATTCATGATACCATGACATGGGATGATTGTCTCCCATCTTACCTTCTTTATAGGTCTTTTCATCGATATTAACCAAAACATTTACGTTGTGGTTAAAATTCTTGAAATCGTAAAACTCGTCTTTTATTTTCCATCTTTCAGGAAAGCCGAACATAGACGGATGATCTCGATTCACCGGATAGGCTTCACCCTCTTGTACGTTGGGTCGGCTGGGATGACTTAAAAAATAAGCTCCTGCCAGTTTATTATACCAGATCCAGTCATATTCAGTATCGGTGGCAGCGTGAATGCCAACGTACCCACCTCCGGCCTGGATATAGCGTTCAAATGCATTTTGCTGCTCTGCATTTAAAATATCTCCGGATGTATTTAAGAAAATGACGGCACCGTAACGTTTGAGATTCGCTTCGGTGAAGGCGGCCGAGTTTTCGGTTGTGTCGACCACATACCCGTTCTCTTGCCCCAGTTTAATCAACGCTTTTTGTCCGTCAGGAATGGATGCATGCCCATAACCCATCGTCTTGGAAAATACCAACAGACGTTCTTCCGGGGCGGCACTTAGTGATGGAAACAATGCAATCATTGCCCCCAAGGCAACCACAAGCCTCAATGTCTTCATAGATTTGTACAATAGGATTTGTATGAATTTCCCCGTGAAATATTTAAATTTTTCTACAAATGTAAAAAGTACATTTGTAAGGGGAAAGAATAATTGCTAGGGAAGTAGAAAATATCCGTTTTGTTCGCTAAAAACCTTAAATACAAGCAACAAAGGCAGTTTTCAGCCATCAGAAAATAGCGTATTTGAAAAAGCTTAGCTAAATTGTGGTGAATTTTAGGTCTTCATTGACGACTTATTCATTCGAGTTACATACGACATATGTATAAAATCATTTTGCTGATAGATTTTGCGGAAGAATACAGCAAAAGCCTGTTGAAAGGTATTGCCCGTTATTCCCGTGAACATGGTCCATGGATATTTTGTCGGATGCCGCTCTATCAACGGGAAACCATCGGCTTGGAAGGGATCCTTCAATGGGCGCAAGAATGGGGTGCAAATGGTATTATCGGACAGCTCTACAATGACCCCAAGGTGGAATTGTTTGTAAAAGCCGGCATCCCGGTTATAGCTCAGGACTTCAAAGAACGGTTTACGAATTTACCCAACATTACGGGGCACCACTACGATGCAGGGGTTATGGGTGCCGACTATTTTCTCAAAAAAGGTTTTAAAAACTTCGCCTTCTATGGCTTCAGCGACATTGTGTGGTCACGAGAACGAGCAGAAGGTTTTGAGGATACGGTGAAAAAAGCCGGGCATGAAGTGCATTATTTTGAACACCGCATGTCGAGAACGGGAGAACTCTGGTTCTATAAACCCAGCTCCTTAAGCCAGTGGTTGAAATCACTTCCTAAACCCATAGCGCTAATGGCTTGTGACGATAACCAAGGGCAGCATATTACCGAAGCATGCCGTCATTCCGGAATTCGAATCCCCGAAGATGTAGCCGTGTTAGGCGTGGATAATGACGAAATGATATGTGAATTCTCCGACCCACCCTTATCCAGTATCGGTCAAGACGCAGAAAAAGGAGGTTATGATACGGCGAAATTACTCCATTATATGATGGAAAACGGAACCACAACCGATTTTTACGACATCTATGTAAAACCTACCCAGGTTATTACCCGCCAGTCGACCGACATCTACGCGACCAACGACGAAGATATTGCTTCTTCCCTCAAATACATTCACCAAAACATCGAGAAAAACCTGCAAGTAGATGATATTGTAAAGCAGGTTCCCTTGTCGAGAAGAGCCCTGGAAAAGCGTTTTCAGCAAATGACAGGCCTACCCATCTATAAATATATCTTCAACTTAAGGATGGAAAAATTTACGACAAAGCTGCTTGAAACCGACATGAGCGTATTTGAAATCGCAATGGAATTAGGATTTAACGACAGCAAGAATATCGCTCGACAGTTTAAACAACTCAAGGGCTGCACCCCATTGGAATATCGAAAACGCTACCGACCTGGCAAATAACTAGAACTGGAAATAAATGAATTGATTGGAGTTAAACACTCCAAAAAGTAGGGTTACAAACGCAATTGTTATAAACGTCACGAAGAAAACAACGGTATTCTTGGTAGGTAGGGTAGGTATCCAATGTTCTTTCGCTAAAAGGATCAGAATCAACATTACGGAAAACCACATTTCTGCCGGATTTAAAGGAGTCATGATGGTATTTGTTCCCGATAGCGTAACGATTTTCTTCAATATGACGAATGCTCTTTCCACGGGGTAAGATGAGTTACGGAAGAATACCCAGGCGAGGGTGACAAGTGCGAATGTAAGCAGAACATTAAAAAGACGAACACCTTTATTCCCAGGAAAATAAAGCCCGATTTTCTTCCATAATTTTTTATTCCAGTCGCCTACAATGCTAAAAATACCGTGTAGCGCTCCCCAAATCACAAAATTCCAACTGGCTCCATGCCATA
>JBAYRB010000057.1:0-9436 GCA_041676905.1 Spirosomataceae bacterium | reverse complement strand
GGGCGAATCTTCAAAAGTATCTGCCCTTTCACCACAGAATCTCCCTCGGCTACAAATAATTCGGTAATCTCACCCGAAACATCCGGGCTTAATTTAACCTCTACCTCCGGTTGTATTTTACCCGATGCGGATACTCGTTCGATGATGGTGGCTTTCTGAACTTTGGCCAATTCCACTTCCATGGGTTTTTCCTTTCCGACCCACCCCGCTTTCTTGGCGATTAGCAATCCCCCAATGAGAAGCACGAATGCTCCACCGAGAATCCACCAAATGTTATTTGAAGACTTTTTTGCCATTTTATTTCAACGTATGCTTATGCTATAAGGATGTATTATCTCGTATTATTGATCCAGATTCAGAGGTTTGGCCATGTAAAAATCCAAGACTTTCGTTCTGAAAATATAATCGTATTTAGCCTGAACTAAATTCGCTTTACCCCTATCTAGGTTCGCCTTGGCAATATTATATTCCGCCGTATTCAATACGCCAGCATTGAATCGGCTTTCGGCGGCCCGGTAGGCTTCCTCAAAAGCCCTCACTTGATTGCGTGTCGCACTATATCGTTTCGCTGCATTAATCATATCAATATAAGCTTGTTCAATATTTTGGCGAATTGTATTGACAGTAATTTGGTCGTCGTACTCCGCACTCATTTTTTGAAGTCGGGCGTTGGCCACACTGTATTTCACCTGGAAATTGTTAAAAATTGGGATTCTCAAGCTGAAATTAATTGAGGAGTTTCGGTTAAAGTCCAACACGTCAAAGTAGTTAAAGTGTCGATATTCTCCCCCTGGAATGGTTACCACCTGAGTAATGTAATGGCGATCCCCGTTTAAGGTAATAAATTGGGTTTCCGAAGGCACCTCCATGGTGGTAGAGGGTTGGCCGTTAGCAATAAATCGTTCGGAAGGCGCATTACTCGAATATGCACTGCTAATGCCTGCAGACATACTTAAGGTAGGCAGATAACGCCCCCTTGCTACGTCAATAGCCTTGTCGGCAGCTTTGATCCTCAGTTTGGCTGCTTCTGCTTGCGGTAAATGACTGATCGCAGCTTCGAATACCTCATCAACAGTAGCTCCATAGGCCAGCAATTCAGGATCCTTCAGCGGGATCTCACGTATTTCCAATGCGACATTACCGGGCAGGTTGAGCAACTGCTTCAAATTCAGGATACTGACCTCATAATTGTTTTTCGCATTGAGTAGATTTAGTTCTTCATTGGCTTGTTGCGCTCTCAAATCCAACAATTTAGCTTCAGCTTCTGCACCCGCATTTACTAATCTTTCCATCCGGTTGACTTGTTCTTGTGTGGCGAGTAACTGGAGTTCTGAAACATTGATTAGCTCTTTATTATTGAGTATTTGCAGGTAAGTCAATGCCACGTTTAGCATCAGATCATTTCGAGCAGCTTCGTATTCTTTTTGCGTTGCTTGCGCATTGTACTGGTTTTGAAGAATCGTATTGTGTTGCTGTAACCCACTATACAAGGTCACCGATGAACCCAGTTGAAAGTTATTGAAATTTATATTCTGCTGAACGAATTGGTTGGTGAATGGGTCGATATTCCGACCGAAGCTAAAGCCTTGAGTAGCATTGAAATTAAGACTTGGCCAACGTTGCCACTTCGATTGTTCGTAAGAATTGATGCTTCCTTGAACTTGAAGATTTGATTTCCTCAATTGCGGATTGTTGCGGAGGGCAATTCCAATAGCTTCTTCCAAGTCGATTGGGCCCGATGGGACCACCGGTTCGAACTGTTGAGCAAGCCCAACATACGTATTAGTTAGGAGAAAAAAACTAAAAATCAGGATGAATTTCTTCTTTATAAAACCCATGACAGCATTGTTTTAGGGATACTGTTTCTACAATATTAGAATATCTTTCCCAACCTTCGTCGTTTTTGGGACAGGCGGTTGAGAAACTTTTTAAAAGGGAGAATCAAAGGATACGTGTAAACACAGTCCTACCTTTTGTAATCCGACATTCTCACCTGATATTGGCAGAGGGCATATTCGGCGGGTTGGTTTGAGCCAATGACCAACAACTGCCCCTGATTTAATAATAATGAAACGTTTTGTTGATACCAATCAATGCCTTTGCTATCCAGATTAGAGGTCGGTTCATCCAGGAGAACAACCGGAACGTCTGTTTGAAAGGCTAAAGCCAATCGTAAACGTTGTTTCATTCCCGAAGAAAAATGGCGGATGAGTTTATTTTGAGCATGGGAAAGTTCTGAAAAATCCAAAAACTGTTTGACCGTCAATTGATTTTTAAATTTTTTGAAGCTCTGATGGAATTTCACAAATTCCTGGAGAGAAAACTCTTCAACCAACTCGAGATAGGGGGCTGCCATGATGATTAATCGATACCAATCGTCGACATGAATCTCTTTCCCTAGGTACCGGTGTTTAATATTGCCTTCCGTGACAGGCAGTTGCCCGGTCAATAGACGAATCAAGGTCGACTTCCCGCTTCCATTCGCTCCGGTAAATGCATAACCATTTCCAGCCGTTAAGTGGAGATTAACTTGGCGTAATATCCATTCCGTATTGAATTTCTTACCCGCATTTTCCAGAATAATCTCCACAAATTTTCTAACCTTTTATCACTAGGTATATGCGTTATATCCTCAATCCATTTCACCGGCTTCTTTCGGCGCAGTTTGCAACGGACTTTTGATGATTCCCCGCTCTGAATTGCGTATGAAATTCACGATTTCATCTCGTTCTTTGGAAGCCGGTAATTCAATTTCAATCAAGCTTAGGGCGTCGGCATTATTCAAACCTTTGACGAAAACATAACGGTACACGTTTTGGATATCCGCTATTTGTTCATTGGTATAACCTCTTCTTCTAAGCCCTACCGAGTTGATTCCTGCGTATGAAATTGGTTCCCGAGCCGCTTTTGTAAACGGTGGGACGTCTTTTCTCACCAATGTTGCTCCGGCTATAAAGGAATGGATTCCGATTCGCGTGAACTGATGTACGGCGCTAAGAGCGCTGATAATGGACCAGTCCCCTACATGAACATGCCCAGCCATTTGTACATTATTTCCAATGATACAATGGTCGCCTACACGACAATCATGGGCTATATGGGCATAAGCCATGACTAAGCAATGGCTTCCAATTTCGGTTTTCCAATGTTCTTCCGTACCCCTACTGACGGTGGCATATTCCCGAATCGTGGTATTATCCCCGATATAAGTAAGGGTATATTCCCCTTTGTATTTGAGATCCTGAGGTATGGACGATACGACGGCTCCGGAATAGATTTTGCAGTTTTTCCCTATGCGAGCCCCTTCATTGATCACGACATGCGAACCTATCCAGGTACCTTCTCCAATTTCCACATCTTTATGGATCATGGCAAAAGGTTCGATCACCACATTGTGCGCAATTTTCGCATCGGGGTGAATATAGGCAAGTGGTTGTATCATTTTTTTCTTACTAAACTGGCTATCATATCTGCTTCGCAAACCAGTTGACCATTTACATAACCTTTTCCTGACATTTTTACGATTCCTCTTTTCATCGGGGAAGTAAAGACACATTTAAAAATTACCGTATCCCCGGGGAATACATTCTTTCTAAAGCGGCAGTTTTCAATACCGATCAAATAAGGCCAGTAATTTTCAGGATCGGGAACCGAACTCAATACGAGGATTCCTCCGGTCTGCGCCATTGCCTCCAGTTGCAAAACGCCCGGCATAACAGGGTTGCCTTCAAAGTGGCCAACGAAAAACTCTTCGTTAATAGTCACATTTTTTATTCCGACAACACTGTTGGCATCCAAGGCAATGATTTTATCAATCATGCGGAATGGGTAGCCATGGGGAAGCAATTGAGCGATTTGATTGATGTCAAATATGGGTGGTTTTCCTGGGTTATAGGTAGGAACATCGCCTTTTTTCTGCTTGATCAACTTCTTAATTTGTTTGGCAAAGGCAATGTTAGCGGCATGACCCGGCCGGGCAGCCAAAATTTGAGCTTTGATCGGACGACCCACTAAAGCCAAATCACCGATCAAATCCAAAAGTTTATGACGAGCCATTTCGTTGGGATAGTACAACTCAATATTGTTCAATATCCCTTTGCCCTTATCGATGCTTACCTTAGGCTTATTCAACAATTGAGCTAGGTGCTCCAACTCTTCCTCGGTCACTTCTCGATCAGCGATGACGATGGCATTGGCCAAATCGCCGCCCTTGATCAAATTTTGCTTATAGAGTTCTTCCAGTTCGTGCAGGAAGACAAAGGTTCTGCAGTTCGCAATTTGTTCCGGAAACTGAGAAATATCGTTCAGAAAAGCATGTTGACTACTAATCACCGGCGAGTTGTAATCAACCATTACCGTAAGTCGGTAATCCGGTAAGGGCAAGGCCGCGATTTCGATATTTTTATCCGGGTTCTTGTAATGAACATATTCCGGAATCTCGAAATAATCACGATAGGCATTTTGCCCTACCATGCCAACTTCCTGGAGCGCTTCTACAAATTTGATCGAACTGCCGTCCATGATGGGAGGTTCGGGACCGTCCAACTGAATCAACACATTATCGATCTGCAACCCTACCAACGCTGCAAGTGTATGCTCCACCGTGTGTACACGCGCACCGTTTTCCTCAATGGTCGTCCCTCTCGACAAATCAACTACATTGTCTACATCGGCCGTTATAATGGGCTGATCGGGTAAATCGACACGTTGAAACTTGTAACCATGGTTAGCCGGCGCTGGCACAAAAGTCATTGTTACCGGAACACCGGTATGAAGACCTACTCCTGAAACTGATACCGGAGCTTGGATGGTTTGTTGCTTTTCGTTCATCTGTCTAATTAAGCAAATAGAAACCCTAATTTAGGATTCCTGATCAGGCTTTTCCGAAGAATGCTGATCTTTTATGTCTGATTTTACAATATTCTCAATTTCCTTGACACGTTTTTCCAGCTCCGGCAAATGTCGGAGGAGGGACATCATGCGGAGATGGGTATTGAGGTCGGTAGCCGGGGATCCAGACAAAGATTGTCCTTCTTCCTTAACAGTTTTAGACACCCCGGCCTGAGCTCCAATCTTGGTACGATTGGCTAATTTTATATGTCCTACTATGCCCACTTGGCCTGCAATGACATTGTGTTCGCCAATTTTTGTGGAGCCCGATATTCCGGTTTGAGCAGCAATGACCGTATGCTGTCCAATGTCCACATTATGGGCAATCTGAATGAGGTTGTCGAGCTTGACTCCTTTTCTAATATAAGTGGAACCGATGGTCGCCCGGTCAATAGTAGTATTGGAACCTATGCTCACGTCGTCTTCGATGATGACATTTCCAAGTTGGGGAATTCGACGATATGACCCATCATCCTGAGGAGCAAATCCAAAACCATCCCCACCAATTACGGCATTGGCAAAGATGGAACAATTGTTCCCAATGATGGTTTTATCATATATTTTTACGCCGGCGTGAATCACCGCATTGTCGCCTATCACCACATTCTCCCCTATATAGGCACCTGGATAAAGTTTGAGATTTTTCCCTATTCGACTATTGCGTCCAATATAGGTAAAAGGCCCTATGTATTCGTTATCGCCAATGCTTACATTCTCCCCTATATAATAGGGTTGAATCCGCCCATTCATAGGCTGGGTCAGCGATTTTTCATATTCTTCTAATAAACGGGTGAAGGCCAAATAAGGATTCGCAACCCGTATGAGTGTGGTTTGATGAGGCTTAACTGGCTTGAACGAAAGCTCCACCAGAACCGCTGAAGCCCGGGTAGTATATAGGTGATGTTCATATTTAGAATTTGCCAGAAAGGAGATATCCCCCGTATTACCTTCTTCAATCTTTGCGGCGGATCGAATAATACCGGAACCTTCGCCTTCGACCTTTCCATTCAATAGCTGAGCTATTTCGTTAATAGTAAACTCCATAAATACTGCCGGGAGTTGTAAGATGGCTGCTTAATGATGTTATTAACCCGATAAAAAACTTTACGCTTATTGGAATTCAGGCCTCAAAGATACGTTTTTAGCCCAAGAAACGAAGTGTTTCTTAACAATCTTACTTAACGCTCGTACCGCTGGTAACTCTGACGCTTCCGAGATATCAATCACCTGGCCATCCTTCATTTTGATTTTAATTTGCTCACTTTCTGTCAAATAAGCGGCATTGGAAATACTGCCTTCCACTGCAAAATAAGCTAAATCTTTTTCATGCACGCCTTTATTTAATAGTTCTTCACGAGCGGTATGCAAAATGGCAGCCGATTCACCGGGTTGGACAAATCGAAGTTTAAACAGTTTTCGATTGAGCATAAAATTACATAACGTTGATAGTACAAAATCGTCGTGCTGCCCCCAAACTTTTATAGACGCCCAAAGATCGTGGTCATCCAATTGTGTAAATAAATCAGGAAAACCAGGCGCTTCCAAATCAAGAGGCGCCTCTTCACTGGATTTCAAAAATACACTTAATACCGGAGTAGCAAACAACGGCTCTCCACTCTTAACCAGATCCCGAGCCCGTCTCATGAGCTGAGTCAAGAGGGTTTCCGCACATAGGGAAGTTTTATGCAGATAAACCTGCCAATACATAGTTCGGCGGGCATTCAGAAAATGCTCTATGCTTAGAATTCCTTTTTCTTCGACGACAAGCTGGTCATCGACAATATCCAGCATCTTAATTATTCGATCGGTTGCGATAGAGCCTTCGACTACTCCCGTATAGTAACAGTCGCGATTTAAATAATCAAGACGGTCCATATCCAATTGACTGGAGATCAATTGATGGAAAAACCTTCTTTTATAAGTCCCTTTGAACATTTCAATGGCCAGCGACAACTGGCCTGAAAGCTGTTCGTTGAGTTTATTCATCAAAACCAGGGATATTTTTTCATGGGGTACCCGGGGCATCAGGGTATTTTCCAATACGTGTGAAAACGGCCCATGCCCCATGTCATGAAGTAATATGGCGGCTTGGGCTGAAACAACCTCTTCATCAGAAATGGTATGCCCTTTGGCTCTAAGGGTTTGCAGGGCTTGATCCATCAAATACATGGCCCCTATAGCATGGTGAAAACGGGTATGCAATGCACCTGGATAGACAAACTCGGTTAACCCCAACTGACGAATGCGCCTCAACCGCTGAAACCATGGGTGCTCGATCAGATCAAAAATAAGATCTGATGGGATCGAAATAAACCCATAGACCGGGTCATTGATTATCTTACGCTTATTCAATTCTTGGAATTTTTACAAAAATAGTAATCTAAAGAAATCTTAAACGAATCTCGTAAACATATTTGCAGAAAAGAAATCAATAAGTATTTTTGCACTCCCATTCGACGTAACGGCGTCTTGAATACGATTAGCATTTTCGTCATCAGGAGGCCAAGAAGAACGGGCAGAATGCGGTAGTTACATACAAGGGCCTATAGCTCAGCAGGTTAGAGCACCTGACTCATAATCAGGTGGTCCCAGGTTCGAGCCCTGGTAGGCCCACTTAGGAATCAAGGAGTTGCGAGAAATCGTAACTCCTTTTTTGTTATTCCCGGCTATGCTTGGTTTAAGAAGGTGGGACACAAATGCTCTACATACGTTAGTTATGTCACTTCACAGGATTTTTAATGTAATCCCATCCCCCCAAAAAAGCGGAATAATCAATAAATATTTGACATTAGCATCAAAACGTGGTACATTCTCGGGATGTCGAATACGGGGCAGCGCCGAAGAAACCATTGTTACTATCGAAACTCAATCGCAAATTAAAATGTAGCCATCGGTTTCCCATGGATTGCCCCAAAGACCTTTCTACGAATCCAATCGTTAAAAAGGTTGGCACGCTATTTTTTAATAACCGTTATTCTTGACCACTTGTAATCAAATTAAGACAATTTCACATGAAGGAAAAAATACTTATTGCAGGAGGGACAGGCTTCATAGGAAAAAGATTAATCCCCTTTTTGGCAAATCAAGGATATAGCCTTCATGTATTAACACGACGAAAAAACCTTCAGCCCATCGGAGAAGAGCGCTATTTCCACTGGGATGTGCAACAAGAACAGATCGACATGGATGCCTTTGAAGGAGTCAACACCCTAATCAATCTTACTGGAGCAGGGATCGGAGATCGAAGATGGACCGAACGTAGGAAAAAGGAAATCATAGACAGCCGTGTAAAATCCCTGGAACTACTCTATCAATCTATTCAACAGAGGAAATTCCCAGTTAAGACACTCCTATCTGCTTCGGGAGTGGGCTATTATGGGGCTGAAACCTCCATTACGATTTTCAATGAAGAGGGGTTACCGGGTCGCGATTTCCTAGCATCCGTATGCCAAAAATGGGAGGAGGCCGCTCAAAAGTTCAGTTCACTCGGCATGAGGACAGTGATTTTACGTCAAGGTGTGGTGCTTGGTACAGAAGGCGGTATCTATAAACGACTAGCCCCCTTAGCCAAAAACGGAATCAACGTGAGCGTGGGAAGTGGAAGACAATTTCTCCCCTGGGTCGACATTCGGGATTTGCTTAGAATATACGAATTCATGATTCGAAACGTAGAGCTGAACGGCATCTTTAATGTTGCTGCAAGTGAACATATCAGCATGAACGATTTTTCGAAAACCTTATTAACGTCTTTTAATAAAACAAGTTTTCTACCCAATGCACCGGCTTGGTTGATGAAAATAATGTATGGGGAAATGGCCAACATGCTCTTACATGGATCCAGGGTCAACAATCAAAAAATCAAAGAAACAGGTTTCCAATTTGATTTCGACAACCTGGAAGCGTCACTCAGTTCGCCATCATAAATCCTAAAATAAACACAGTCCTCCAAAGAAAGACTTCGAAGTTCTTTAAATCATGAGATTTTGAAAAAAGATACATTTAGATGTACTTTTCTACTTGGATAGTAAAAAATAAAGTGCCTAAATTTGCTGACAATTTTGTCAAACAGTATTGTCAGGATGAGTAGCGGTAAAGATTTGGGTACAGAACAGATCATTAAGGACACGGCAAGGAGGGTATTTTTTGTAGAAGGGAAATTGCACGCTACGACGCAGGACATCGCTGATGCGGCTGGCATAAACCGCCCCTCTTTACATTATTATTTCCGCTCAAAGAATGAACTCATAAGGCAAGTCCATGAGGAAGCAAAGGGGGAAATGGTTAAAGAACTAAAACAAATTTTTGGTTCCGATGTCCCATTTAGAGAAAAGGTGGAAAACTTCATCCATCTTTTTTTTGATTATGTTACCAAGCTCCCCTACCTGCAGTTGTTTCTTATCAATGAAATAAACTGTAAAGTTACTTGTGAGGAACCCGTCATTTCCCGACCAACATCGACCCCACAAGAAATCAAGAAATTTCTAGACGAAATTGCTCAGGAGATGGAAAAGGGTACGATCAAAAAATGTTCACCCGAAAATTTTAT
>JBAYRB010000056.1:0-9461 GCA_041676905.1 Spirosomataceae bacterium | reverse complement strand
ATATCAATTTCATTTCCTAAGAATGTATAACCCGCGAAGGGGATGCGTAACCCACCGTGAAAGCTGGTTTTCATGGGGAGACGGGCAATATCGAGGCCTGAAAACGCCATATCAGGGCGATTGATATGATGTACTGAAATTCCTGCCCAGTACCAGTCGGAATAGGCCATCAATCCCGACGAAAAATCGGCATAAACAACTGAAGGGGAGCCCTGCGCAATCGGATCACCCGTCGAGGGGTTTATCATATAACCGTCTGGCGAAAATTGGTCCCCGAAGGTCAGTCCGAAATAATCGAGTTTACGGCTTGCCATAGTACCCTGTAGACCCATTCTTAGGAAATTTTCGTCATCAAGTTGTATCAAATAAGAATATTGAAGTCCGAGTTCCGTCGATTTGATATTCCCTGCTCCCTGGCTATCTGTGGTTACGAGAAAGCCTATACCACTATTGACACTGGCGAGAAACATATCCAAGCCAAAAGTAGTAGTGATAAAATTTGCCGAAAGGGCAGGCCATTGGTTACGGTAATTTAGGGTGGCTCTGGTTTCGAGAGCCCCACCTGCCATTGCGGGATTCAGATAGAGTGGGTTAGCGTAAAACTGCGAAAATTGTGGATCCTGCCCCCAACTTTTCTGGCCAAAATGAATCAATATAATTGTTAAGAGCCAAATTTTTCTCATAAAATCCTATCCGATGTACGATAAAACCAACACATTCCATTTAATAAGCTCAACTATTGATAGGGGTGCTTTGTCACAATTTGTATACACTCAACGTAATATATTTCAAAATTAAGGTATTTTAGCAGATAAAATGTCTAAAATTTCATTGCCTCTTTTTTCGTTTAATTTTACGCATGTACATATCGTAAATGTTGAGGCAGTATTTAAGCCAGGGGAGGTTAGCAAGAAATGAGAGGTAAAGAAAGACATATTTTTCTGGTCCTAATAGGATTACTTCTATTCACCGGTTTGGTAGAACCGTCCTTTGCTCAGACTCCCTTCGAAGTGAAGCACCCCTGTATGGGGAACCCCGAATGTGATGGGGATGGCACTACTTTCACCGATCCCCATCCCGATGCTACAGCATGGGAATGGAGCTTTGGTGATGGCGGCACCGGTGAAGGTAATACGGTGATTCATTCTTATCAAACGCCAGGGACTTACGTAGTGAGTTTAATTCGAACTCTAAAAGACGGTACCCGACAACCCGCCGTTTCTCAAAATGTCCAAATAGAACCCTTTCCTGAAGAATTTCGAGAGTGGAAAAGTGACACGACCATTTGTCCGGGTGACACCCTTATCTTAGACCCTTACCCCAACGGAGCACCATCGGGAGCAAAGTACATATGGTACCCGAAAGGTGATACGACACAAACCCTTAAAGTATGGGAGTCGGGTTGTTATTCGGTGGAGGTCATCATGCCTAATGGATGCCGAATTCAAGACAAGATTAATGTAAAACTCTGTATGGAGCCTACCGGCGGAGAGGGTACCAAATGGTATTTCGGTAATGAGGCCGGTCTTGATTTCCAAGGTGGGTCACCCTCACCCATAACAGGAGGGAAAATTAATACCAAAGAAGGAACTTCAGTGATTTCCAATTCCAAAGGAGAACTACTTTTCTATACCGATGGAATCAAAGTTTACAATGCAGAAGATGAAGAGATGCCCTGTGAAGGTGGTCCATGCGAAGATTTAAAAGGAAGCCGGGAATCCACGCAATCGGTATTAATTGTACCCCAACCTACCTGCCGAGGATGCGAATATCTCTACAATATCTTCACAACCACTTCCATAAGCGAATCCGAAAAACTGCTTAGTGTCACCGTAGTGGACATGCGAAAAGAGGAAGGAAAAGGGGCAATCATTGAACAAAACCGAGTACTCCATAACAATACCACGGAGCGTCTGGTGTCCGCAATGAGTGAACAAGATACTACTTATTGGACAATCACTCACGACTACGGCAGCAATACCTTCCGCATCTATCATGCCACGACCGGTGGATTAGTTGAACATAGTACTTTTGAAGGGGGGCTAGCTCACGATACGGAGAATAAGGGCGAAGGGCAGATGAAATTATCGGCGGCCGATTCGACAGGGCAACGACAATTGGCTGTTGTCATACCAGGGCCAGAACGGAATTATGTTGAATTATTTGGATTTAATGATCAGGACGGATCTATGTCTCATATCCGTACCCTGGACTTAGGAGAATCACCTCCGACTGCCTACGGGGTGGAATTTTCGACCGATAATACCAAACTTTATGTCAGCTTTATGGGAGATGGAACGGCTCCTTCAAAGTTAGTACAGTACGATCTAAGCGAAGAAAGTGACAGTCTTATTGTAGCGACCGCTATGCCGATCGATAGTTCGGAAAATTTAACATTTGGATCGTTACAGGCAGCTCCCGATGGGAAAATCTACATGGCCATTCAAGGGGCTGATTATTTGGCGGTGATAGGTGCTCCGAATGATACGACGCGCATACTCAGTCGATTAGAATACGAACGTGTTGGGGTGCAACTAGGAAGGGCAACAAGCCAGCTGGGACTGCCTAACTTTGTGCAGAATTTTACCATGCCAAGTGATGGCCCCGGTTTCAGTGCCGACGGCTTTTGTGTGAATGAGCCTACAGTTTTTACCGCGTCCCCCCTTTGCGACCCTATAGAGGACAATTATTATTGGGATTTTGGAGACCAAATGGGTTTTCATTCGGGGAAGGAGACGGAGGTGTCTTACACCTATACGAAGCCTGGTATTTATACGGTAACACTCTATGCATCCAATCAATGTGTTGATACGTTATTCACCAAGGAAATTGAAATTTTTGATGTTCCTGAACTAGATTTAGGGGGTTATGTAGAAGTCTGTGCTCCCGAATATGTCGCCGAATCGAATGTGGAAGCTAATTATTATGCCTGGGTCGACTTAAGATTGAGACGGGTCGTAAGCCGAGATCGTAAGCATACGATTTATCCACCGGGTGGGGATTTCGTCCTCTTGGCTTGGAATGATCCCGATGGTCTTTGTTTTTCCGCCGATACCTTAAATATTGTATTGCGCAGACCACCAGATCTAAGTATAGGCGACGACTTAGTCATGTGTGAAGATAGTTCGGTAACACTCTCTGCTCCTGCATCACCCTGGAGAGAATACTTGTGGAGTACCGGTGAAAATACCCAGGAAATTACCGTTTCTTCAGAAGGGCTATATTGGGTGGAAGCAAAAGATGCAAACGACTGTGTCAATCGTGATACCGTGCAGGTTACGGAAGTGCCGCGTCCACTTGTAAGCTTACCCGCTTCTTACGCACTGTGTTTGGATGAACCAGGAGCAACGATTACGCTTCATGCCCAAGGAAGTAGCGACTACGAATATTTATGGTCTCCGGGTGGCGATACGACTCAACAAATCACAGTGACAAATGTGGGAACCTACACCGTTCAAGTCTCCAATGAACTGGGTTGTTCGGTCGATTTTAAAACCGAAGTGGAAGATAAATGCGAGCCCAAACTCGTTATTCCCTCAGCCTTTTCGCCTGATGGAAATGGGTTTAACGATGTATTGGATGTCATTGGGTTGTATTTGACCGATTTCGACCTGAAAATTTATAACCGTTGGGGGGAAGTGATCTTTGCTTCAACCAATCTCGACCACAAGTGGGACGGTCGTTACAAAGGGGTAAAAGTAGAACCCGGGGTCTATGCCTATGTGGCCACCTACAAAAGTTCGGATTTTCCCGACAGGCCTCGTTACAAAGTGAGGGGTGCCATTACGGTGATCCGTTAGAATGCTTATCTTTGGCATATGAGAAAAGACTATCTGACCGGAGAAAAAATAACCTCAGAAGGCAACGCAGATCGGGAAGTGGAACATGCCCTTCGCCCCCTGTCATTTGCCGATTTTACAGGACAAGATAAAGTACTGGATAACCTCAAAGTTTTCGTTGAAGCAGCACGTAGACGAGGCGATCCTCTGGACCATGTGTTGTTACACGGCCCTCCCGGTTTAGGAAAAACTACCCTGTCGCATATCATTGCCAATGAACTGAATGCCAATATAAAAATGACCTCCGGGCCTGTTCTGGACAAACCGAGTGATTTGGCAGGATTATTGACGAACCTGCAAGAGTTCGATGTCTTGTTCATTGATGAGATTCATCGCCTTAATCCCGTCGTTGAAGAATATCTCTATTCGGCGATGGAGGATTTTAAGATCGACATTATGTTAGATACAGGGCCTAACGCCAGGAGTATTCAAATCGGACTCAATCCTTTTACTTTAATTGGCGCTACGACTCGAGCTGGTATGTTGACCGCCCCCCTGAGAGCTCGTTTTGGTATTAATGCACGTTTGGAATATTACGACGCCAATGTTTTAGCTACCATCGTGAAACGATCGGCACGTATCTTGAAAACACGTATCGATGACGATGCCGCTTATGAACTTGCCCGAAGAAGTCGAGGAACGCCCCGAATTGCCAATCATCTTCTAAGACGTACGCGTGACTTTGCGGAAGTGAAAGGGGAGGGGGTCATAACTATCCCCATTACACAGATGGCTCTTAGTGCGCTGGATGTAGACCAGAACGGGCTGGATGAAATGGATAATAGAATACTTTCGACCATCGTCGAAAAATTCAAGGGAGGGCCGGTTGGTCTAACCACCATAGCTACGGCCTGTGGTGAGGAAGCTGAGACTATCGAGGAGGTATATGAACCTTTTCTTATCCAGGAAGGCTTTATCAAAAGAACATCCCGAGGCCGTGAGGCAACGGAAAAAACCTATCGCCATTTAGGTATTTTACCCAGGCACCGAACGGGAGAATTGTTTTGAGTTAAAACCCGTTAGAGCACCACTTTGTTAAAGGATACTGCCTCTCAACACAGGTAGTATAAATTCAGATTTTGAAAAAAATCTTAAATACTGCCCTTAAACGAATTTGCTGAAATGGTTGATATAGGGATTTAGCTTAGTACCTATGGGTTTTACTACCTTACCGTCAGCACATATTCATTAACGGTATTACCTGTTTTGGTGCTGGGCGACACCCGTGCTAACACCAGTTCATTATCCTTGATCGACTTGATTGTAAATTCTAAAACGCCTCCGCTATTGGTTGGGGGCTTAGGTCCCAGATTTTTGATGATGAGGCGGGTTTCCCCCTGTAACTCCCATTCACCGGTAAATGAATTGCCGTCGAATTCGGTCAGACTTACTGAATTATCCGATCCAAGAATCAGTAAATAAGCTACATAACCAGGAACGGCATTATTGCTTCCTCCCCGGGAATATACAATAACGTTGTCATGCTTAACCGTTTCAGCTGTCCAAGCTTTTGCTATACGTTCTGAAAGTGGTGGTTTTTTTTCTTTACACGCTGAAAGACTCAGCACAAAGCCCAATGCCAATACGAAGATGACCTGCGACCACTTAACCATAATAAGTCAATAAGAAAGTTTATTCAATACCTGAAATACGGTCCTGTTCTTTTTTCTGTTGCAAACAACAGTTTAATTAACCGAAATGGGACTCTTATAGCAACAAAACAACAAAATATTCTGAAATTATGACAGATTTTCCTAACATATTTAACAATCGGTAATTAAACTGCGGAGATTTCAGATATTCGCACTCATGCTCTTAAAATATACTAAAAACCAACTAGCGTTGAGAAACGGTCAAGATCGGGAGGAAATCTGGTGTGCCTACAAAGGGCGTATTTATGATCTAAGCCGTTCAAGGTTATGGCGAAACGGTATGCATTACGAACATTGGGCGGGGCAAGACCTTACCGATGAGTTAGCGGATGCCCCCCATAGTGACCGTGTATTCGAACGTTTTCCCATTGTAGGAGAACTCATTTAATTCGAACAAGATGGAAGGCGCTTCATTCCAAGCTAGTCTTAAGTGGTAAATTAGTCTATCTTTGCAATTCAATTAGGGGTGCCCAACCAAGACCATTGGTTAAAAACAGGCTGAGAATATACCCGTCGACGGTCAATTGGCCGTCATGAACCTGATCCGGATAATGCCGGCGTAGGAAAACAAACTAGCGAATGAATTTAAGTGAATGGTTCCAATTACTGGGAACGGAACTCAGAGAAACCCCGCTCTTGCAATGGGTGGGCGTGCTATTTGGTGTTGCGGAAGTACTACTTGCGCGCGCGAACCGAATTTGGCTTTATCCAGCTGGTGTTATTTCAACGGTCATAGCCATCTATATCTTATTTGACGCGCACCTTTTTGCCGAGAGTATTCTCAATGTCTATTATCTTGTAATGACCTTGTATGGTTGGTGGAATTGGGGAAAAAAAACGGGGCCTCCTGTTGTCGTTGCCTATTCCACACGTCAGGAATGGTTTATTGCAGTGGGAATTACGTTCAGCGCTCTCGTGATTTTATACGTGATATTGAAATTTTTTACTCCGAGTACCGTCGCCTTTTGGGATGCGTGGGTAAGTGCAACCGCCTGGGCGGGAAT
Source organism: Spirosomataceae bacterium (assembly GCA_041676905.1). Taxonomy (GTDB): domain Bacteria; phylum Bacteroidota; class Bacteroidia; order Cytophagales; family Spirosomataceae; genus Ravibacter. Next base: position 2,966 of record JBAYRB010000056.1, on the reverse strand, counting down.
GTGGTTGTTGGCTAAACGTAAAATTGAAAAATGGATCTTTCTCAATGTCAGTAACGCCTTTGCCATTCCCCTTCTCCTAAAGAAAGAACTACCTCTTTATGCCTTATTGACCCTATTCCTTTTCATTGTAGCCATCCAGGGGTATTTTAAATGGAAGCGGATTATTCGAGAACAAACACCACAGCAGGTGAAAACATGACCCTTTTAAAGTACTCGTTTAGAAGTTAATGGGTTTTAAGCCAATTGGCTAAACGGACGATAGTAATTTCATTAAAGTATTTTTATCAAAGAAGTTAGCGGTCGATTCGTACGTCTGAATTAACTCCTCGGTAAGTTCCTTTTTGCTCGTTTGCAATTCGACGATTCGCTCCTCAATGGTGTTGGGGCAAATTAATCTAACGGCAACTACATTCTTCTTCTGACCAATCCGATGGGTACGATCGATAGCCTGATTTTCAACGGCCGGGTTCCACCAGGGATCAACTAATATGACATAGTCGGCGGCGGTCAGATTTAATCCGGTCCCCCCTGCTTTAAGACTGACCAAAAATACGCGTTTTCCGGGATCGTTTTCGAAGGAGCTCACCACTTGGCCACGGTTCCGGGTGTCGCCTACTAACCAGGAATATCCGATGCGCCGTAATTCTAGCTCTTTTTTGATCAACTCGAGAACCGAGACAAATTGTGAAAATACAAGGACTTTATGGCCGTTGATTAACGATTCAAGTTGTTCCAAGAGTACATCCATTTTAGCCGATTCGGCGCCATAATATTCCTCGTCATTCAGGAGTGCAGGACTTATACAAAGTTGGCGGAGTTTAGTTAAGCCTTGCAATACGTGCATTTTTTCCCGCGCAATATCGCCGTCAGATTTGCCGTCCAAATAATTGCGAAACTCCTCAGCGTAAGCATCGTATACGCGACGTTGCGCAGGGGGCATTTCGCAATAAAGTACCATTTCAGTTTTTGGAGGTAACTCTTTTGCGACTTGCTCCTTCGTTCTCCGTAGAAAAAAAGGTTTGATTCGATTTTGTAATTCCTCTCTTTTTTTATCGTCTTTGAATTTTTCGATGGGAACCTGATACTGGTCCTTAAAATATCGTTTTGACCCTAGAAGCCCGGGACAAACGAAAGAAAATTGTCCGTATAAATCCCAGGTGTTGTTTTCAATCGGTGTTCCGGTCAAAATTAGGCGATGCTTTGCCTGGAGTTGACAGGCCGCACGATAGCGCTGGGAAGAGGGGTTTTTAATGTTGTGAGACTCATCTAAGATCACATAGGAATAAGGGTAAGTACGGAGCCGATGAATTTCCGTAGTCATTACAGTATACGTCGTGAGGACGATATCCCATATTTGCTGTTCTTTGAAATCCATCTTGCGCCCCTCACCATAATAGATGCCCACTTTTAATGTAGGGGCATGTTGGGCCAGCTCCGATTGCCAATTGAACAACAGCGAAGCGGGCATCACAATCAAATTGACGCCTGAAAGCCCCTGTTCTTTTTCAAGCAAAAGCAAAGCGATCACCTGGAGGGTCTTACCTAAACCCATATCGTCAGCCAAACAGGCGCCAAATTTCAATTCAGACATCCACTTTAACCAACTTACACCGGTATATTGGTAGTCGCGAAGTTGGGTTCGAAGGCTTTCTGGCATGCGAACCGATGGTAGTTGGTCGACGTTTTCCAGTTTCTCGATAAGCTCATTGATTTCAGTCCGAAGTTCTGGTGCAATATAGGCTTCTGGATAAATCGATTTTAACTCCTGGAAATGCTGTCGCGCAGTGCGAAGTGAATCCCCATAGATATGACCGATCCTGAAAAAACCAGTCAGTTTTTCCAACCATTCTTGCGGTAATATTCCCATACTCCCATCCGAAAGAGGGATATAACGTGTTTTATTACGAACCGAGGTGAAGAGCTGCCGTAGCGGAACAATTTCTTCCCCAAATTTTACCCCCACTTTCGTTTCAAACCAATCGATTCCGCTGGTAACATGTACGGAGATACGAGCTGAATTAGGATTCCAGTGGTTGTTCCGAATCCTGTGATAACCTAGTATTTCAATTCCTTCACTCCGCCAATTGTCGAATGTTTTTAAAAACCAGTTTTCGTCGAAAAACCGGGATTTATGGAGGTATAAAAAGTCTTGCCCGAATTGTTCCACAAATTCAGGATGCGCTAATTTCAACGATGTGGCAAGTTCAATTTCAGTTTTGGTATCCCTTTCGACCTGATAGGGTCTTCCGTCTTGGTCGGTCATATAAAGTACCCTAGGAGAAAACACGGGTAGTTCGACAGTTCCATAACGCAGTACGGGCGTAATATGAACGAATTGACCCGCGTCATCCAAATAGATCACTTTTTTTTGAGAACCTTCAGGTAATAGTTGAAGTCGTTTTTTTTGGGATGCCTGCTTCAGATACGTATAAACCACACGAACCCTCTGTTCCACTTTCGCTAATATCGTATTTCGAAATACCGGATATTTGTTTCGGTGAAGTACAATTTTATTTCGATTCTGTTGCAAGTATTTTATAAGCTCGTCAATGCCTTCATGTTCAATCAAGTGTAGACGATCGCCTGCCAGTAGAAAATTTCCGTAACGAAGTTTGGTTTCCAGTAGGTCAAAATATTTGCCTGCGATGGTTAACACACCGGAAATTTCATAAAAAGGACCCGATTCATGCACATATAAGGTTAAGTCAATCTCCTTAGCGACCATCTCTACTCTTCGCAGTGCTGTGGGTGATACGGTTTCACTGATGTTGAAATTGTGGATATAAACGGGTAGTTCATCCGGATTCTTTAATAACCAATAAAATGCTTTTTGGTTAGGAAACTGACTATTTGCTCGGCTCGATAATTTAGCAACCGCACCATAAAATTTCAATTGGTCTTTATTTTCGGCCTCGAGCATCAAATCGACGGCGTGGAGTTGTTTGAGAGGTCCGCGAAGATTGCCT
>JBAYRB010000055.1:0-9478 GCA_041676905.1 Spirosomataceae bacterium | reverse complement strand
CGGGCGGAGGGAACAGAACGTTTAACAACATTTTGTCCTCTATATAACGCAATTTTATCCTTACCCATACCCACATAGCCGTAATCTGCGTCAGCCATTTCTCCGGGACCGTTCACAATACAACCCATAATTCCAATTTTCAGACCTTTTAAATGTTCGGTATGTTTCCGAATCATGGCCGTAGTTTCCTGTAAGTCAAATAGGGTTCGTCCACAAGAGGGACAGGAAATAAACTCGGTTTTTGACATCCGTGTGCGAGCGGCTTGCAAAATACCGAAGGCTATTGTATTAAAGTGCTCAAGCGTATGTAAGCGTTGGTTGATGTCCTCAGATTGGAAATCCGGTGCGAGCATCACACCGTCACCTAAGCCATCCACTAATAATCCGCCGACGTCCGTTGCGCTATATAAGGGAAATGCGTCTCCTTGGTTGTCGGCATAAGCCCGCTGTACAATAACTGGATGGGTTATCTGCTCTTGTATGATTCTAAAAAACAGGCGTCGAAGCTCCGCCATAGCATGTTCATTATCAGTGTCGATCCAAAGGACGACATTCTTAAGCCCCCGGGTGGAAGCTAAAACCTCAGGAGTAAAGGTTTGAATATTGCCCTTTATGAAATTCAGTACGGCGCTTTTTTCAATCCCGCTATGCCAATTACTTACTTCTATTAAAGGGAAGCGATTGATTTTGTCGTCCTGGGTTAGCCAAGTTGGGTAGTTTAAGATTTCTTTGAGCCCATTGGGTAGCATAAATGGGCAGGGTCTCGACCCGGTATAAATAAAATCCGCCCCTAAGTCATTCATCCGCCATTTGTCCGGCAATGGGAGGTAAAAATGACCGATGGGTTTTAGATCGGAAGGGGCTGTGATTTCAAAATTCGAATAATCAGCAACGACTCTGGGTACATTTGTATGGCCTAAATTGTAGACTTCGTGCGTTTCCCTACGGGTATAATGAAAGGGGTTTATCGGGAGTTGATCTACAGGTTCTATTGACGCATGTTGGTTTCGGTTGGTATAGCGTTCGGCCAAAGTACGAGCTACGGGGACTTCATTTTCTGGGGGTTCGGTAAGAGAAACCCGAATTGTGTCACCGATGCCGTCTTCCAAAAGTGTGCCTATCCCCACAGCCGATTTTATTCGGCCGTCATCGGCTTCACCGGCTTCCGTGACGCCTAAATGAAGGGGGTAGGGGCGATGGCCTTCCTCAGCCATTCTTTGGACTAATAATCGATATGCTTCTACCATGACTTGCGTATTGCTCGATTTCATGGAAAGCACAATATTGTAGAAATGCAGGTCCTCACATATTCTTAGGAATTCCAGTGCTGATTCCACCATGCCTAGTGGGGTGTCACCATAGCGACTCATGATTCGGTCCGACAGGGAGCCATGGTTTGTGCCAATACGCATGGCTGTGCCGTATTCCTTGCAAATCTTTACTAAAGGAGTGAATTTTTCTCTGATCCGATCTAGTTCTGCTTGGTAAGAAGCATCGGTATATTCAATATTTTCGAACCTTTTTTTGTCAGCATAATTGCCTGGATTGATTCTGATTTTTTCAACAATACGAGCGGCAAGTTCTGCGGCATTCGGGGTAAAATGTATATCGGCGACCAAGGGAACCTTAATCCCGCGTTGATGTAACTGCTTGCGTATGTTTTCCAGATTTTGGGCTTCCTTTACGCTCGGAGCGGTTATTCTCACATATTCACAACCCGCTTCGACCATTCGAATCACTTCCTGGACAGTTCCTTCAGTATCCATTGTATCGACGGTGGTCATGGATTGGATGCGAATTGGAAAGTCGCTTCCTAACGGAGTGTCACCGATGGTAACGGTAACGGTTTCACGTCGTTGATACCTCGTCAACGAGGGACAATAAAACGTAACGGGGTTTTCGTGTATGGCTGGTGTTGTCATTTGCTGTCTCAAATGCTCAGTAATGTTAACCGGGTGAGCAAATTCATAACAAAGATAATGACCTTTGCATTCAGAATGCCTAACCTGTTTTACAATCTGTAAAACAAGTTTTACAATCTTTAAAACAAAAATGAGTGCAGACCGCATTATCTTAGGCGGGCACTCACTATTTTAATCACAATTGTGCGAGGTGGAGAATATGGCAAGCGGCCACTGCTGCCGTTTCTGTGCGAAGGCGAGTTGCGCCTAGGGAAACCAACTCAAACCCTGATTGGGTAGCCATTTCTACTTCTTCGGGTGTGAAATCTCCTTCCGGACCAATAAGCACCAGACTATTGGTACTACCCTGGGCTACTGATAGGAGGTGAGAAGCGGTTCCTTTCTCCGGAACATAGGCTATAAAGCCTCTGCTTTCCCCCTGTTGTGCGAGAAAGTCGGACCATTCGACTCCGATATGAAATCGGGGTAGCTTAAACTGTCCGGATTGCTTCATGGCTGCAATGGCGATTTTATCAATTCGATCCGGATTGACGACTCTATTAAATGTTTCTAAATGCGTATGGGTGGTTTTCACAAACCAAATTTCGTCGATGCCTAATTCCACCATTTTCTCAACCATCCATTCATTTCGATCGGGTTTTCGCGTAGGGGCGACAGCAATTTTTACTTGATACGGGCGCGGCGAATGTGGCATTTGTGAACCGAGGCGATAAGTAGCTTTTTTTGGGGTTACCTCTTGTAAAATCGCCTGGTAGCAAGTGCCATCGCCCGAGGTAACGAGTATAGTATCGCCACTCCGCATTCGCAGTACTCGTACAAGATGATGGACTTCCTCTGGGGGTAGAATTCCTGTTTCTGGATGGGGGCAATAAAAAAGTGGATCATTCATGGTTACAAACATAAATAATATCCCCATTGCTCGCTCGTGCTCTTGAAAAAACACAATATAAAATCGTGGTATATTGAAACATGATTATTGAAAAAATTCATAAAAAACACCTAAAAGCGCGCGAAATTGATTCTAAAAATCATAAATGCTCACATTTTTTGAGTAAAGACGACTAAAATTTACTTGTAATATTTTGTTATTAATTTTAATAAAATCCTAAAAAAATATAAAAAACTAGATTTTTAGATTGATTTTGATGAAATATTAAAAATTTAATTTTGTAGAAAGTGATTTCTGAAATACATTTGTATGTCAAATAAATATTTCCTTATCATTATTAATGATTTATTCTCTAAGAACATGGCAAAGTATAAATTAGAGTACATCTGGTTGGACGGTTATTCTCCTATTCAAAGTCTTCGTAGTAAGACAAAAATCGTCGACGATTTTAGCGGTAAACTCGAAGACTTACCCTTGTGGTCTTTTGATGGCTCCTCTACAGAACAGGCCACAGGTGGCGCCTCAGATTGTATTCTTCAGCCGGTAGCGGTGTACCCCGACTCGCAAAGAAAAAATGGTTACCTGGTGATGTGCGAAGTATTGAATGCCGATATGACGCCCCATGCAACCAACGGTAGAAGTTTGATTAAGGATGATGACAATGATTTTTGGTTCGGTTTCGAGCAAGAATATTTTCTTTGGAATCCTGAAACCAATAAACCATTGGGTTTTCCCTTGAACGGTTATCCTGCCCCTCAAGGACCTTACTATTGTTCAGTAGGCGCTACAAAGGCGTTCGGCCGGGAGATCATTGAAGAACATCTTGATGTTTGTTTGGATGCGGGTTTGAATGTAGAGGGAATCAACGCCGAAGTGGCGGCTGGCCAGTGGGAATTTCAAATCTTTGCCAAGGGAGCAAAAGAAGCGGGCGATCAAATTTGGGTAGCTCGTTATTTGCTCGAAAGAATAGGAGAGAAGTACGGTATCAGTGTTAACTGGACTTGTAAGCCATTGGGTGATACCGACTGGAACGGTTCAGGAATGCATGCCAATTTCTCCAACTCGTTGTTACGTAACGCCGGAAACAAGGAGACCTATGATAAGGTTTGTTCGGAATTCGGAAAATATATCAAGGAACATATTGACGTGTATGGCCCCGATAACCACTTACGTTTGACAGGTAAACACGAAACAGCAGCAATCGATCAATTCAGCTACGGAGTGTCTGACCGTGGTGCCTCTATCCGTATCCCTGTAGCCACTGTTCAAAGAGGCTGGAAAGGATGGTTGGAAGACCGTCGTCCGAACTCAGCTGCAGACCCCTATAAAGTTGCAGCTAGAATTATAGAAACCGTAAAAGGTGTCGAGCTATGACTTACGATTAACGATTTGGAATACTGACGACAGCAAAACCTTCCGATTTAATTGGAAGGTTTTCTTATTTTAAAAGGGTGGGAATGTAGTATTGAGGCATTTAATCTCACTCGAAAAGAGATCCATATCCTCTAAACATTAGTTTTCCAAAGCGAATGCTACGTACTTATCACCTGATTTCGTATTCAACTTTCCGCCACCACAGGCAATGACCACAAATTGCCGACCCTTGATCTGATAGGTTGAAGGGGTGGCATAGCCTGCAGCAGGAAGGGGGTGTTCCCAAACTTTTTCCCCCGTAGTTTTATCGAATGCTCTAATTTTTTCATCCCGTGTGGCTGCTATAAAGACGAGACCTCCCGCCGTTACCAGCGGTCCGCCATAATTGTCAGTTCCCGTTATCGGAATGCCTTTCTGGGTTAATTCCTCATATTCACCGAGCGGTACCTGCCATCTTTTTAGACCCGTATTAAGATCCAGTGCGGTCAATGTGCCCCACGGAGGTGTACTGACCGGATATCCGTTATGGTACCAACGGTTGTATCCCGTATGACGGAAGGGTATTTGACCAACTCGATCGGGTTCAGTTTCCACCTCGTTACCGGTCTTTTCATATATAAAATCCACAATTGCCTGTTGTTCCGACTGATTTAAATGATCGAAAGAGGGCATTCGTCCCTTCCCATTTCTCAAAATGACTGCCACCTCTGTGGGGTTCATTTTTAAGTTTGACGGATGTAAAGAAGGGTAGGTGCCATCATGGTTTCCTCTTCGATCGGGGCCATGACAAGACGAGCAATGAAGCTGGTACAGCTGTTTTCCTGTGGATTTGTTCTTATGGTTCGTCCCATTTTTTAGGGGGACGAGAGACGTATAGACAGGGATTTCTTTGGCGGGAACATACATTATACCTTGGGGATCAATCCCGGCGCCACCCCATTGCGCACCCCCATCGGTACCTGGAAAGAATACCGTCATTTGATGGGTAATAGGAATATATGGGGAACCGGTTCGGGCATTTTTTAACAAAGTTTTCAAAGAGTCTATATCTTCGATGAAGGGGTTAAAGTCTTTTTCGGTGAAGCTTTGTCGTGTAAAAGGTTCGGGTAGCCTTGGGATCGGTTGAGTAGGTGCGGGTAATTCTCCTTCGATGGCATCCTGTGGAAAAGCGACGTCGTCAATAGGGAAAATTGGTTCACCGGTAATCCTATCAAACACAAACGTTTGTCCTTGTTTGGTGACTAAAACGACAGCTTTGATAGATTTTCCCTCACGTTGCATCGTCACCAGGTTGGGTGTCGTAGGTGGATCCCTATCCCAGATATCATGACGTACCAATTGGTAGTGCCATAATTTTCTTCCCGTCGCGGCGTCGAGTGCTAGGAGGCAGTTGGCATAGAGGTTGTCGCCGATACGATTACCCCCCCAAAAATCATAGGCGGCAGAGCCAGTGGGTGCATAGACGATACCTGCGTCTCGATCGATGGCCATCCCCATCCAATTGTTAGCACCGCCGATACGTTTTCGGGGTTCGCTAGGCCTCCAGGTTTGGTAGGCCTGCGTATCGAGGGAATCTGGAATGGTTTTGAAGGTCCAAACCAAAGCACCGGTACGTGCGTCAAAGGCTCTGATATCGCCCAATAACGCAGTTTCAGATTCGTTGACACGTACGCCGGTGATAAGCAAATTCTGGTAGAGGGTGGTGGGGGTATTGGCGGAAACGTTTTGATCGGCTCCAGGCCTTTCCAAACCCGCTCTGAGGTTTATCCGTCCACTGTCGCCAAAGGTAGTGATGATCTCACCCTTCAGGGCGTGGATGGCATATAGATAACGGCCTGCTCCAAAAAATATACGTTTGTCTTCTCCGTCCGCCCAATAAGTAACTCCCCGACTGAGTGTTCCCTGGTTTTCGCTCAACTGTGTTTTCCAAATTTCTTTTCCTGTATAAGCATCTATGGCAAAAGCCTGAATATCGGCGGAGACACCATACAGTATTCCATCGATAATGATGGGATTGCATTGGATCTGACTGCGATTTCGAACAGTGTCGGCGCCTCCAGATCTGTACTCCCAGGCCACTTTTAGTTTCGAAACATTCTTTAGGTTAATTTGGTCGAGGCGGGAATAGTGGTTACGATGACCATCCCCGTGGTATTCCGGCCAATCGTAGTGAGCGGGCTGGCAAGCGAGTAACAGATATTGGAACACCAGATAAATTACAGCGCGCAAATTGATTCCCATGAATCCGTTGAAAGTTAAAAAGTCCAGGTCTATTATTAAAACCATTTTTTGGACCTATATACCCTCTTTTGGAATGAGAACCGCATCAGTCAGTTACGCTACACGGCCGATCCATACGAAATAGCCAACCTGTCGTTTTAGTTTGAACAGTGTCTAAAAAACAAGAAGCATGTATAACGTGAACGATTTTTGAAAATGACTAAATCGTTAAAAAGACGATGCTATTGAATATCGGGAATTCCCGGATCCCAAAGGCTATCGCTAAAATTCGTTTTCTCTGCTTGGTTTATTAGATCCAGTGAAATATTATGGCGCCCGCCTTCGTATTCGGTAATCAGCCAGGCATCTAGGATATCAAAGGCTTCAAAAGGCCCTATGCATCTTCCACCCAGGCAGATAATATTGGAATTATTATGGGCGGCGGTCATTTTCCCTTGATAGGTACTGTAACATAATGCCGCCCTCACGCCTTTGTATTTATTGGCGAAGATGCTCATACCTATTCCCGTAGAACATAGTAAGATCCCCCGATAATTTGGATGGGAAGCTACTTTTTTTGCTACCGTCGCGGCATAGTAGGGATATCGTACGATGCCGGTGGAATGTGAACCGACGTCTTCAACATCATAACCCTGTTTGGTCAAGTGATCTACGATTTGAACTTTGAGGTCATATCCTCCGTGATCATTTCCAATGATAATTTTTTTCATTCGTTTATGCGTTGGTCATTAACAAGGTTTTGTTGTACGCTTTAATAAGTGGATGCAGGTAATCGGCTGCTTGCCGTGCTGCTTCATCGGCATTAGGCTTATCAAGAATTTCTACTGAAGTCCAGCCCTTGAAGCCCGATTGCGCCAGGGTGTTAAAGATCTTTTTAAAGTCAATGTGCCCTTGACCCGGTGCTTTCCTATTCGAATCGGCCAAATGAATGTAGTCGATATATTGAATATTTTCCGCAAGTTCACCTATAATAGAGACTTCTTCAATATTCATGTGAAAGACATCTGGCATGATTTTTAAATTAGACAATCCTGTTTTTTTTAGTATTCGAATTCCTTCTTGGATGGTATTAATGAAATCGCTTTCATATCGGTTAATGGGTTCGATGAGCAGGGTAACCTTTTGTTTTCCGGCATATTCGCCGAGTTCTGCAAGGGTTTCACAGAACAAGTTTTCTACCCATTGTTGAGAACGATTTCCTATCGTCCCTCTCACACGACCCATATTTATTTTCTTCCCAAAGATGGCGGCCAGGTCGATTAAATCTTTAAAAACTGCGATTACCTGGCTCCTTTTTTGAGGATTTTCATCCGTGAGCGTTAGTCCCCCATCGGCGAATACCTGTCCTGTGGAGATACAAGAAACTTCTAAATTGTTGTCTCCAAGGAGTTGGTGAAGCAGTTCAATATCTATTTCTTCGGCTCTTTTGAGTGCCAGTTCCACCCCATCAAAACCTAAATTTGCTGCTTTGGGTATGCATTTTTCAAACCCTCTAAAAACCACAAATGCACTCGGTAGCGCTTTTGTGTCCGCAATTGCGATCGACAATTTTATCATACTATCAGTTGTTTTTGGGAATCGTCTGTGTCACATGTACGATTTCTATTTTTTTAATAATGATGAAGAGAAGAATAAGACTTATGGGGTGAAGCACGCCAGCCAGGATAAATGCTGGACTATATCCATAACTATTGATGACATACCCGATGAAAATGCTAAACAACATGGCGCCATAGGTGGCAACGCATCCCATTAACCCAGACACCGTTCCCACAACCTGAGTAGGAAACATATCGGCCACCAAAGTTTGTACGATGGTCGAATACAGTTGGTGGCCAAACATCGCTAAACCGAAAAACAGGACAGCGGTAGTTAAGGAAGCATTGGTGATGAGCAGCGAAAAAGGCAGGAGCCCTGCTGCAATTCCCAGCGGTATTTTTCGTGAGATATCCAGCGAGAATCCCTTTTTCAAGAGATAACTACTGAGCCCCCCACCCAACAAACTTCCACATCCGGCCATCGCATAGGGTATCCAGGCGTAAGTACCTATGCCTTTGATATCGAGCCCCCTGACATCGTTGAGGTACTTCGGTAACCAAAAGATGAAGAAATACCAGCCAGCATCTGGCAAGAATTTTATCGCTAGCAATCCCCAAAGTTTTCGATAGCGAAATAGACTTAACCAGGGTATTTGAATTGTGGGATCTGTAGTGGGTTGTTGTTGCGCGTTTTCAATAAGTTTTTTTTCATTCGCTGTGATAAACTTACTCTGGGAAGGGAGTGAATAGATTTTCAGCCATAATACACCCCATAGGATGCCTAAGGCCCCACAAATAAAGAAAGTCCAACGCCAGTCGAATGCTAAAATAATGGTGGCTATAAGCGGAGGTGCAATGACGGCTCCGATACTGGAACCCGTATTAAAGATGCCGAAGGCCATGGCACGTTCTTTGGTGGGGAACCATTCGGAGACAACCTTCGCTGATCCCGGAAAAGCACCGCCCTCACCGATACCCAGTAAGAAGCGGGCTATCCCAAGTCCTGTTACCGTAGAGACAAATCCGTGTAAAATATTGGCTAATGACCACCAGGTGATGAGTACGAAATAGCCCAATCGAGAACCTAAAATGTCAATTATTCGTCCGCCAATAGCATACATGGTTCCGTAGGCGAAGAGAAAAAGGCTATTAATTAAGCCGTAGTCGACATCCGTTATTTCGAAGCTCTTACGAATTTCGCTTAACGCGACAGGAAGGTTTTGCCGGTCCAAATAGTTAATCGCCGTTGCCAGAGCGATTAAACCCACGATCCACCATCTGAAATTTTTTATTTTAATCGAGTCTTGCATGAAACGTATTTTCAGTCGTTGTATAGTTTGTCAGGATTCTTCCAGGGGGTTAAGTCGTTATAAATTTCCGCGTCGGAAAATCGACGTCGGGGCGATGGGAGCCCGGCTGCCACGAATTTTTCCCGGAGTTTATCCAATGCTTTAAAATCTCGACTGAAGATGTTATTCATCACTTTCCAATAGCCGCTCAAATGCCGTGTGGCT
>JBAYRB010000054.1:0-9582 GCA_041676905.1 Spirosomataceae bacterium | reverse complement strand
CTATGCCTTCCTGGTTGTCGATGGATTGGGACAGTTTACCATCGAAGGAACACAAGTCGTACGAGTCCTCTGTGTGGATCTGGAAACAGGCTGCAAAAGGCTACCGAAAGGTTATACGCCCAGAAAGACTGAAATCATTTTGTGGGAAGACATTTGGGTCAACAAGCAGGACATCGTTAAATCAAGGATAAAAGCCCTCCTGGGCAAGTCGGTTCGTATTCCTGCACGCCTTACGCAAATTGAGCGGATCGATAAACCCACTGCCGATCAATTTCTCGAAAACAATCACATGAACGGGAGTCCTGCTGCCCGCTATCGCTACGGACTTTTCCTTACTGCTAAGCGTTCGAATCGCTATCCTCAACTTTTTACGGATCCTACAAGTGAAAAGGTGCTGGTTGCGGTCGCTGCATTTGCCGCTCCTCGAACTTTTACGAAAAACGAAATGCCCTATAAATCGGGGGAGTTAATTCGATTCGCCAGTCTGAGAGGAACAACGGTCGTTGGGGGGTTAACCAAGCTGACCGATCATTTCGGCGCCCAATACCACCTCGACGATGTGATTACCTACGTCGACCGAGAATGGTCCGACGGATCCTCATTTTTTAGATCCGGATTCACCCCTAGCGGTCAAACCGAACCCCATGAATTCATCATCGACAAAAAAACCTATATCCGTCGTCCACTTCACCGTTTGGATAACAAGGTTTTAAAGGAATTGCAGGGTCATTCCGTACAGGTTTTTAATGCTGGAAGTCTAAAATTCACTAGGCATTTTGAGGGGAAAAAGCCCACCACTAACCCCATTCAAGCCAATAAAAAGGCTTTATTTCGTTCGGAACCACCCTACGATCTGATTTTGATCGCTGGTCCGACGGCCTCCGGCAAAACAAAGTTGGCGGTTCGAATCGCTTATGAACTGGGTGGGAGCATTATCAGCTTGGATTCTCGCCAGGTTTTCAAAAAAATGGATATTGGTACAGGGAAGGACCTAGCCGAGTATGTTCTCGATCAACAAGCGATTCCCTACTATTTAATCGACATTCTCGAAGCGGGTCAACCCTACAGCGTTCAACATTTCAAAAATGACTTTCGAACGATCTATAAGCAGCTCCGTACTAATAAAATCCCCGTCATAGCTTGTGGCGGGAGTGGGCTGTATATTGAAGCAGCTCTGGAAGTTCTAGCGGAAGAACATCGCGAGGTATCTGCATCGATCTTGTTCGTGGCACTACAACCTCCTGTGGACCTTCGCAATCAACGGATTGAAGCCCGGCTTAAAAAAAGATTAACGGAAGGTATGGTAGCCGAAGTGGAGCAGCTTCTTAAGGACGGTTTATCGGAAGAAACCCTCATTCGCTACGGATTAGAATATAAGTACCTAACCCTTTATTTAAAAGGGGAGATTGAATTTGAGGAAATGTATCTACGACTTTTCGCAGAGATTCGTCGCTTCGCCAAACGACAAGTAACCTATTTAAAACGACTGGAACGAATAGGTTACCCGGTCCGGTGGCTTTGAAAAGACACGAAGAACTAGCGATTGATAGCAAAAAAATCCTATTTGTAATTCGGACTTCGCACGCCTGATAATAGTACTTAAAAAGAATTGGCGTATAGAATTTTTATAAATTTTAAAATCAATTCTTATGTATTTCCTATTTTTTTATAACTTCGTATCATAGTGTGTGTATAGTTTTAAACATCCGCTTGGGGCATCCCGAGCGGGTGTTTTTTTATTAGTAGAATTTGATGGATTCTCTGTGAAATGGTCTAGGCTCATGAATTGGGGCATTAATTCTTTGTGGGTGATCATCATACCGTCTTGGAGTATTTCGTTTGGGTAATCCCCGCTACTCAAAAGATAGGAGAAAAGCTGTGAAGTTATATAGGGTCAATTTACCCATTTTTTAAATCGCTATTTAACAAAATTACAATCCGAATATTAGGCAATTGACGCCTTAGAACCTGCCGTCATCTTTAAAATGACATTCCCTGTTTTTTGCCCTGTTTCCACGTACTTATAAGCTTCAACAATTTCCTCTAAGGAATAAAGGCGATCAATAACCGGTCTGTATTCACCTTTTTCAAATAAATCTCGTAGGTAGATAACATCGTCTTTTGAAATTGCAGGTAAAGGAAATAGCAGTCTCTTACCCCGACCGAGTGGTGTAAGTAAAGCCCAAAAAATATTTTCTCCATTCTTTCCTAGTTCAGTAGAAATATAAATTCCCCTTGGAGTTAATAAGGGTTTACATTGCCGAAAAGAGCTTTTTCCTACCGCATCGAAAATAAACGAAAATCGGTCCTTAATTTGCGTAAAATCTTGTGTTTGATAATCGATAACCTTGTCGGCTCCCAATGACTTCACTAATTCAACATTCCGAGTATTGCACACTGCTGTAATGTGAGCTCCCCTACTCTTCAATAGTTGAACAGCCGCCGAACCAATCGCGCCAGTCGCACCATAAACAAGCACATTTTGCCCGGCTGCTACCTTGGCTGCTCGTATATTACACAGCGCATAGTGCGCTCCCTCCGTTAAGGCTGCGGCTTCTTCAAAGCTCATCGAAGGGGTCATAGTCGCTATTGCTGCCGTCTCAGCGATGATTAGGTATTCCCCATGCCCACCGAAGGTCTGATCATTAAATCCAAAGATCCTATCCCCTACTTTAAATGTTCTAACCCCCTTCCCTATCCCCTCAATCACGCCTGAAAATTCGCAACCTAAGATCGTATACTTGGGACGAAAAAGCCCACTCCAGAACCGAGACACAAAATATTCAGCACTTCGAAAGCCCGAATCGGTTCGGTTTACGGTGGAGCAATATACCTTTACCAATAATTCCTGATCCTTGGGCACAGGCGTAGGAACGTCCGTCAGACGGACAACTTCCGGTGGACCGTATCGGGTATAAACAGCGGCTTTCATAGATAGTATTAAATTTAACCGAAACGTGTTAATTCTATCACGCAGAAAATTGAAAAGGTTTATATGCTGTAAGCGAATACTATTTAACTAAAATGGCAGAGAAAGAGGAAAAGATTAGGATAAACGGTTTAAATCGAGGATATGGGAATCGAACAATTCAAAAAGTTTGGCGGTGAAATTTTTATAATTCCCAAAGTTTAAAATTAAATAGGGTAATCGAATATAAATGACTGGAAGCACTTGATCAGGTATAACCACACCCCGACCTCTCCTCGAGGTTGAGAAAAAAGAAGGGAAATTAGCTTCTTACATCATTCCAGCATTGGCCCCCGATAGACACGCAATGAAGTAATTGCATGCGTATACACCAAGTAATAATAGCAGCGGTTCTTGACCAGAATGACCGTCTGTCAACTCGTATTCAAGCTCGAACTGGTAACGGAATTTTCTCCAGTCGAATTTTGGAAGGAATTGAATGATCGTAACTCCCTGTTCATCTTCAATACAAAATTTTCCCGAAAAGAAATGGCTTAACTTCATATGGTAGGTATACCCATCCTGGTACGATATTTGGATAACCCCACCCCAGGTCATCGTTAAATGAGCTACTTCTTCCCCTCCTTTTATTACCGCCATTCGGGTATCCAAAATGCCAGTGGGCTTAATGTGATAAATTTCTGATCCCGACAACCTGAGTTCAGCCCCTCGAAAAAGTTCATTTTCATAAATAATTTCACCTAATTCTAGGTGTTCATTCTTGAGCGTGAACGTCTTTCCGTCGATTGTTAATGCTTGCATAGTTTGATTCGTTTTAAAAATCAGAATCTTCCAACTGGAAAATTTTCTCCACAGAAGTCCCGAATACCTTAGCCATTTTCAGCGCCAACAAGGTGGAAGGCACAAATTTGCCTGTCTCAATGGAATTCATGGCTTGTCGGGAAATTCCAATTCGCTTCGCTAGCTCAGCCTGTGTCCAGTTCTTTTTAGCCCGTTCTACTTTTATCGTATTCTTCATCTGTATTTACGGTGTGAAATGATTAAACCGATCAAGTAAAATAGGAAGAAAGCAGGAAAGACATATAAATGACTTATATGATCAACCTTAAAACCATCAACAAGTTCTATCAACCCAAGAACCATTACCAAGGCTAATGATAAGACAAAGGCGATTGAAACCGCTTCCAGTTGGATTCGGATTTGCACTTCATCGAGTAAACTAAAGTTACGTATAAGTCTGACGGTGTAAATCCCAAGTAAGAGCACATTTAACCCAATAATGATTACGGCTGCAGTTGATGAAACTGCGTCGTTCACCAAAACATAGACACTCAAAGCAAAGGCCATCGAAAAAATCAAAGCCAAAAGGACACTCAATCGATTGTTCCGTTCCATCTCATTCTACCAATTATTGTTTACACAAAGTTAAGTATATTTTTCTTTTTGTCAAGTTGACTTGACAAATATTTCTATTAAAAATTTTCAACTACCTTCTCTATAGTCCCAAGGCGTTGGATAGCTTTAGCGAGGGGGCAGAATCGATTATTTGTGTACTTGTTTTGGCGAATACGGGGAAATTCAGATTTTTTGGCTTTCGTTTTGCATGACGTCTGTAGCGGTTTGATTTCCGATCTGTTCTGCGAGTCCGATTAACAGTCCTTCGACTCCCCGTATGTAGCAGAGGCGATAGATATCTCCAAATTGAACCACTTCACCAACGAGCTCAGCCCCATATCGTTGAAGTCTTGGCAACAATTCGTCCAGGTTATCGACCCGAAACATGAGGCGGAGGTATCCCAGAGCATTAACCGGCGCTTTGCGATGATCGCTGACAACTTCAGGTATGAGGAATCGGGAAATTTCAAGTCGGGAATGACCGTCGGGGGTTACCATCATGGCGATTTCAACGGTTTGGTTGCCGAGCCCGGTTACTCGTCCTGCCCATTCACCTTCTACCCTAGTTTGCCCCTCCAATGTCATGCCGATTTCCGTAAAAAAGGCGATGGCATCATCGAGTGATTCAACGACAATACCCATGTTATGCATTTCAATTAACTTGCTTTTAGTCATCCCTTTATCAAGTAACAGATTATAAAAAGGTTAAAGGTTTTGAGTTTTTTTAACGTACAAATTCAGGAAATAAATACATCAAGGGGAAAAGGATTTGTCAAAACGCTTCCCCAATCAGTTCATTATTCGCCGCGGCTCCGGCCATATTCCCTGTAGCTACGGCATTGGCTACCGACCGCATGGCATGAGTGCTGTCGCCACAAGCAAAAATACCTGGAACTGTGGTTTTTTGCATCCCATCCACTTTGAGTAGACCCTGTTCGGTCAGCTCGCATCCTAACGATTCGGGTATTGGACAATGTTGAACGAAATTGGGACGAGAATAAATAGCTTTGACGGGATGGGTGGAATTGTCGCTGAACACAATTTGTTGAAGCATTCCGCATTCATGATCCAGGGATACAATTTTCTTTTCGATGACAGCTATGCCGTGTTGGGCGAGTTTTTGCAATTGTTCGTCGGATAAGGTTGATTTTCCATCGGTAAAAATCGTCAAATTTTTTGTCCAATTACGAATTAGTTTGGCATAGTGGAAGGCAACATCACCATTCGCTAAAATACCGGTAGCTTCTTGTCGTACTTCGTATCCATGACAATAAGGACAGTGTAAGACCGAGATCCCCCAGCATTCGGAAAATCCGGGGATATTCGGCATTATATCTTTTACTCCGGTGGCAAAAATTATTTTGGGAGCCGTGAAGAATTGCTTGGAAAGGGTATTTACTTGAAAAACATTACTCATTTTCACAACTTCGACTACGGTGTCGGTATGGAATGCAACCGTTTGATAAGCCTCAACTTGTTGCTTGGCCTTCTGAGCAATCGTACTTGGTTCCACCCCGTCTTGTGTAAGGAAATTGTGTGAGAAAGGTGTCTGCCGGTTACAGGGTAAGCCGTTGTCTATCACCGTGACGCGCCGCAAAGCCCTCCCCAAGGCCATTGCGGCTGAGAGTCCAGCATAGTTGCCACCCACGATTATCACATCAACGTTTATACGCTTGTTCATCTTCTTGTCTTTTAAATCCGATAATACTTTCTTATGTAGCAAAGAACCACAATGCAATAATGTTGCAAATATAAGAAACGCCATCCTTCATGCAACACTGTTGCACCTTTTCTTTTGCCCGGTTTAGCTGAGAGTTAAACTAGTTTACCCAGATAGATATTCCATAGGTTTGAACATACCCAAGCTGTTTTCCCATTCCCTTTGGTTACCTTCCTTTATCACTATTCCTATAGGATCAAGAAAAGCTATTGGATTATTCACTTCCCATCTGTAAGGAGTAAAGGAATAAAACTTTTTGGTCATCGGATGGGGGAGTCGGGTGAAGCAGGGGGTAGGAAATCGTTGTATTACGGTTGTTACCCAATATTTTTCCATTACCGGCATTCGATTTAGTTTTCCAATTCATGAGGGTTACTTCCTTATGTAATACGTGATTCAATTAAACGATACGAATGAAGAGTCCATAGAAATAATAATTCATTGGAGCGAATGCTTAAAAATTAAATGATAATGACAAGTCGATTGCGTTCCTTAATCCCATAAAAAAAGCCCAAAGGGTGACCCTTTGAGCTTTAATAAGAAGCTTTAATCTATTGCTTACCGAACCGGAATGGCCCAGAAAAGTCCTACCTGGATGATACTGTTTTTTACATCCGGCCGGGGGTTAATCGAACTGATCGTACCCACTTTCGATAACCCCTGTACGTAACGTGCGCCAATGCCTAAACCCATGCCCGCCTGGAAACCTAAACCCACACCGGCAGCCACATCCAAATCATTGGCAAAATCACTGATGGTTTGATCTCCGATTTTTTCTCCTGTTTTGAAGGCTACCTGAGGTCCTAATTCAATGTAGAAACCGCCGGCCGTACGAGCTTTCAACATGACCGGTACCGAAACGTAATTGGTCTTAAACTCATAATCCTCCAATCCGCCTTTTATCTTGGCCCCCTGAGTCGAAAATAGTACCTCAGGCTGAATCGAAAATACATTTCCCAGTCCAAAGTTGAGTAACCCACCCAGGTGAAAACCAACCAAAGCGTCAGACTCGACATTATCACCGGTATAGTTACTAATATTCAAGCCCGCTTTAGGACCAAATTTAAATGACTGTGCAGTTACACCCGTAATACACAGAGTCGTCAAAACGATAGCATAAAGAATTCTCCTGCCTTTCATGGTAGATAGTTTAAAATGTGAATACTGAATTATGAATTTTTGTTTGGTTGAAAATGAATTGGTTTTTAATCCATTAAAAACCAACCTTACCAGGGTGTGAATTTAAAAGTGTGTTTGGCTTATTTGGTTTGTTGATAAAAATTTAACGTATTAAAAACTTTTTTTCTAAAATCTTATTGTGTAACGGAGAATAAACACTCTGACAAGATAAGCTTTTGATTTAAAATCTACAACAGATCTTTCAAAACTGCCCAAACATTTTCCGCGACAATTTTTTGCCCTTCTGCCGTCGGATGGATACCGTCAGCTAAATTCAAATGACGTTCTCCCCCTACCCCTTCCAACAAAAAAGGGATAAAGGGCAGGTTGTTTTCCCGTGCTAATCGTGGGTAAATCGCTGCAAATTCATCCGAATAAGTTTTACCCATATTGGGAGGGACTTGCATACCGGCTAACACAATTACCGCATCAGGATATTTGCTTTTAACTTTGTCAATTATGGATTGAAGGTTTTTATAGGTCTCGCTTAATTCTAGCCCCCGTAAGCCGTCGTTCCCTCCAAGCTCCAAAATGAAAACGTCAATCACACTTTCAAGCACCCAGTCTACACGGCTGTTTCCTGAAGCTGATGTTTCGCCACTTACGCCTGCATTTATCACCTCGTAATTCAAACCCAACGAGTCGATTTTCTTTTGTATTAATGCGGGATACGCTTCCGACAATTCCAAACCGTACCCGGCTGTCAGACTGT
This sequence comes from Spirosomataceae bacterium, assembly GCA_041676905.1. Lineage (GTDB taxonomy): Bacteria > Bacteroidota > Bacteroidia > Cytophagales > Spirosomataceae > Ravibacter. The sequence continues at coordinate 1,647 of JBAYRB010000054.1, read as the reverse complement.
TACCAAAAAAAATGATCACCTTTTTCTCAGTACCCGTTTCTGACTTCATAAGGGCCGTGGCGTCGGTATCTTTCGACTCATTGCTTGCTCCGGTGCAGCCCATGAGCCACAAAATGATTAGCGCTAGGGAAGTGGTTTTATACATATCTTTAATTGGAATCTACTTGCTTATTTGTCTATTTTTGAACCAACCGTGTCCACTTCGGTTTATACAATTGTAAGACTTATAACGTTTACCTACTAATTTAAGTCATTTTTTTTAACGCCGGCCCAAACAGGATGTCAACCATTTTATCGCTCTCTAAGGTTAATAAAACCTTTCAAACTGGCAAGGACCAACTCGTCATCTTACACAATATCAACCTCGACATTAAACAAGGCTCTACCGCAGCCATCGTAGGGCCATCAGGGAGCGGCAAGACCACCCTTCTCGGGCTTTGTGCCGGTCTCGATAGAGCTACTTCCGGTACGGTAACCCTGGATGGGAATGTATTAAACGATCTGAGTGAAGACCAACTCGCACAGATTCGTAACAGAAGCGTAGGATTTATTTTTCAGAACTTCCAGCTTCTGCCCACCCTGACGGCACTCGAAAATGTCATGATACCCCTTGAGTTAGCAGGGTTAGAAAACCCTAGAAACCAAGCCAGCGAATTGTTAGAAAAGGTAGGGCTGTCGCACCGACTAAATCATTATCCTTCGCAACTTAGCGGTGGAGAACAACAGCGCGTTTCCCTGGCTAGGGCTTTTGGAAATTATCCGAAAATTCTCTTCGCCGATGAACCTACGGGCAATCTCGATGCAGAAACCAGTGAAAAAGTAATCAAGCTGTTGTTCGATCTAAATCGAGAAATGGGTACGACCCTGGTTCTGGTGACCCACGATATGGAACTTGCCGCTAAAACCGATCGTATCATTGGAATTAAAGGGGGACATATAATATCGGATACAGAATGAGCGCATTTCAAAAATTAAGATGGCTGACTTCCATGGCATGGCGCGACAGCCGAAGAAATCCTTCTCGCTTATTCCTTTTTCTGGCGTCTGTCATCCTAGGGATCGCCGCGCTAGTATCCATCTATTCAGTTGGTGATAACCTCAGTACCCAAATCGAAGATCAAGCAGCTACCCTCCTGGGCGCGGATCAGGAATGGATAACAAATCGCCCTTTTTTAGACGAAGAAAACGCAAAAGCGGACTCGCTAGCGGAGGAAATATCGGAAGAGTGGAGTTTTGCATCCATGATTTCCTTTCCCAAAAATCAAGGGACTCGGCTGACGCAAATTAGAGCCTTAAAAGGAAATTTCCCCTATTACGGACAATTAGAAACAAACCCCGAAAATGCCCGCATCGAACTCGATAACGGACAAAAAGCTTTGGTCGATCAAAACCTGCTCCTCCAGTTCGGAATTGATGTGGGCGATTCGATCAAAGTGGGTGATGTAATCTTCGAAATAGCCGGAGCGCTCTTACAAGCACCCGGCCAAACTGGCATCGTGGCGACGGTAGCACCCGTAGTATACATCCCACTGGCGTACTTGGAAGAAACGGGACTAAATCAAAAGGGAAGTCGAATAAATTACCGCCTTTTCCTACGACTTAAAGAACCGGCTGAATCCAACAAAATTGCGGAAACATTATCCGAAT
>JBAYRB010000053.1:0-9628 GCA_041676905.1 Spirosomataceae bacterium | reverse complement strand
TTTACAGGAGTGGGCGGGTAGACTGGCTACTCAGGAAACTGAAAACGAAAAGTCCCTGGCGGAAAAAATCCAACAAAGGGTATATCCTGAAATGGTTTTTGATGAAGTACGAGATAGGTTAACTCAACTCAAAACCGCATTTCATCAAACGGTAGCAGAATTAGCTACTATAGAAAATGAGTTCCAAAACGATGCACAACAAAGAGCTAAATTTGAAGCGATTCAATTGGAACTTGGATTGCTGAAAAAGGAAAGCCAAAAATGGGAGCTCTTAGCAAAATACATTGGAGACGCTAAAGGGAATCGGTTTAGTAGCTTTGCTCAAAGTCTCACCTTAAAAAATCTGATTGGTTTAGCGAATGCTCGCCTGCAAAACTTCTCAGATCGGTACCTCTTAGATAAACCGAAATCGGATTCCGACCACTTGTTCGTCTTAGACACCTATTACGGTAATTCTGCACGATCAACGAGTACACTTTCTGGGGGAGAAACTTTTACGGTGAGCCTGGCCTTAGCCTTGGCATTATCCGATTTGGCTTCTCGAAATGTAAAAATCGAAAGCCTATTTATTGATGAAGGATTTGGTACCCTGGATGGCGAAATGTTGGAATCGGCGGTGACAATCCTGGAGAAGATGCAAGATGAAAGTAGTAAGTTGGTCGGCGTTATTTCCCACCGACAGGAAATGAAAGAGCGAATACCTGTACAAATTTTAGTGGACAAAGCCGCCGATGGGACCAGTTCGATCGATATTAGGGGTTGAACCTAGCTACTTTTTCATAATCAAAACGAGAACGTATGGCTTTTGATGACTCCATTAAACGATTCGAGCGTATCGTCGCAATCCTAATCCAACTGCAATCGAAGCGGGTGGTCAAAGCCCAGGAGCTAGCAGATCATTTTAGTATAAGCCTTCGAACTGTTTATCGCGATATACGGGCGTTGGAAGCGGCTGGGGTTCCCATTTATGCCGAAGCGGGCATCGGTTACTCGCTCACGGAAGGCTACAAACTCCCTCCTGTGATGTTTACAGAGGAAGAAGCAGCCACCTTTATTGCAGCCGAACAGTTGATGCTTAAGTATATGGACGAGCACTTAGGTCGTCATTTTCTTACAGCGATGGCCAAGATAAAGGCAGTTTTAAAAGAGGATCAAAAAGACCAGTTGGCAACGATCCAACCGAACTTGAAAGTTATGCCCACACGCCGCCTTTTTAATAAGAATGTACCCGACGTGCTCGAAATTCTTTTGGAATCTATTTCGAGGAAAAAACAGGTCATCATCAAATACCAAGCTTTAAATGCCGACCAACCATCGGATCGTCAAATAGAACCCGTTGGCTTGCTCCAAGCCAATAGTCATTGGTATCTGCTTGCATTTTGCCATTTAAGAAAGGATTATCGGAACTTTCGAACGGATCGAATATTTGGCATTCGGAGAACTGAATTCGACTTCGAAGTGCCTCATCAGCCCCTCGATTACTATTTGAAAAAAGATCGGCACCCCAACCGAAAAAAGATACGAATCAGCGTTGACAAAGTCGTGGCTCGCTACATGAAATGGGAAAGGGATAGTTTCGGATTTGTATCAGAAGAAACGAAAGGGGATAGGGTAGAGATGGTTTTTGAAACCGATTATGAAATCAATATGTTCGAACGGTGGTTTATGATGTTTGCCGATTCTGCCGATATTTTGGAACCCCTAGACTTGAAACGACGGGTTCAAACCTTACTTTCCGAAATGGTGGATCGTCAGCATTCCCCTCTGCCGAAATGAAAAAACGCTGTCTAAAAAGCACATAAACGGCTCTAAGTCCTCATCGAACAGAACCAATATGTGCCTTTTAGAAACAGCGCTGAGATACTACATCAAATTCAAATCCTATACCGTGTCCTAATTGGTTTCAACCATTCTTTCCCGTTCCCAGAAAAATGGGGGATTAATGCCTAACGCGCGTAGATATACATATCCCTGACCCCGATGATGAATTTCATTGTCGATGAAATAAAGGATATTATCAATTACCGGGAAATTGTATTGTCCGAATAGATTGTTCATCTCGCGAAATTTGGGTACGGATAGCTGGTGCCAGTATTCGTCTATGAGTTGGGTACTTTCATCCCAGGCTTTCAGAACTTCTTCTTTGGATTTGAATTGTAGGTTTGACTCATCAAAGGATTTGGTATTGCCTTCGACGATTTCACGTAAACCGGGAACGGCGATGGCCAGCAGTTCTTTCGCGAGTTCGGCGAAAGTCCGCATACCGCCTATAGTGAATTCGAAAAGCTCTTTTTCGGGGAAAGCAAGAATTACCCTACGGGTTAAGGCCCGATGTCCTTGCCAATGATGCAATAGTTCCTCTGGTGTGATGATTGAATCGCTCATAATGAAATAGATTTTTTGTGTTAAACATTTCTTTATGATGCAATGTTAAGTGCGACCTGTGACAAGGGTTTGTCAGTAGGGTTTTGATTTAAAAAAAAGATCCCAAAGATTCCCTTTCATTAAGGGATTTCTTTGGGATTTATATTCTTTAAAACTAAAATCTAGACGGTTCTTTTCACTTCTTTCAGTTCGAAGCTTTCGATGATATCGCCCACTTCAATATCATTGAAGTTTTTGATATTCAGACCACACTCGTAGCCCGATCGAACCTCCTGTACGTCGTCTTTAAATCGCTTCAAGGAATCGATTTCACCGGTATGGATCACAATTCCTGCACGGATCACTCTGATTTTATTGTTCCGTTTCACATACCCGTCCGTAACATAACAACCTGCGATGGTACCGATGCGACTGATCTTAAAGGTTTCGCGTACTTCGATATTACCCGTCACCACTTCCTCTATAGTCGGCGCCAACATACCTTGAATCGCATCCTTAATTTCTTCGATAGCCTGATAGATAACGGAGTATAGTCGAATTTCGATCTGCTCTTGTTCCGCCAGCCTTTTGGCACTTGGAGAAGGGCGGACTTGGAAACCTACAATCACGGCATCAGACGCAATGGCTAAGTTCACATCCGATTCAGATATCTGACCTACCGCTTTATGGATGATGTTAACTTCTACTTCTTCGGTAGATTCTTGTAATAACGAGTCGGATAATGCTTCAACAGAACCATCCACATCACCCTTGACGATGAGGTTAAGTTGTTTAAAGTTACCAATTGCCTTCCGACGACCGATTTCTTCGAGCGTAATATGTTTGCGAGTTCGGATACTTTGTTCACGGAGAATTTGCTCTCGTTTTGTTGCAATTTCTCGAGCTTCACGTTCAGTTTCCATGATGGTGAACTTGTCGCCCGCTTGTGGGGCACCATTCAACCCAAGTAATTGAACCGGCGTGGAAGGTCCCACTTCGGTTTGGCGATTACCCAAATAGTCGGTCATTGCTTTTACCCGCCCGAAATGAGCGCCAGCGAGGATAACATCGCCCACTCTCATCGTTCCGTTCTCCACCAACAGGGTAGTGACATAGCCACGGCCCTTATCCAGAGAGGCTTCAATGACTGTTCCGGATGCGCGACGCTTCGGATTGGCTTTCAGTTCAAGTAATTCTGCTTCTAAAAGCACCTTTTCCAGTAGATCGTCTATTCCTTGGCCGGTTTTTGAAGAAATCTCTTGCGCTTGATATTTACCACCCCACTCTTCAACCAATAAATTCATCTGTGCCAGCTCTTCTCTGATTTTATCAGGATTGGCCGTCGGTTTATCTACTTTACTAAAAGCAAATACGATAGGTACCCCCGCCACTTGCGCGTGGTTAATGGCCTCTTTCGTTTGCGGCATGACATTGTCGTCGGCCGCAATTACGATGATTACAACGTCGGTCACTTTAGCACCCCGGGCTCTCATCGCTGTAAACGCTTCGTGACCAGGCGTATCTAAGAAGGTTACCTGCTTACCTGATTGTGTTTTTACACTGTATGCACCGATATGCTGGGTAATACCACCGGCTTCTCCACTCACCACGTTTGCTTTACGGATATAGTCGAGAAGCGACGTTTTACCATGGTCTACGTGACCCATGATAGTAACGATGGGGGCACGTTCAACCAAGTCAGCTTCATCGTCAACTTGTTCCTCCTCTGCAATTTCTATCTCTTCCTCGGCCGAAATAAACTGTACTTCAAAACCAAACTCATCGGCGATTAAAGTAATGGCTTCCGCGTCAAGACGTTGGTTAATCGAAACGAACATCCCCATATTCATACAAACCGAGATGACTTCTTGCACGGAAACATCCATTAAGGACGCCAACTCATTAGCACTGACGAACTCGGTTACCCGTAATAGTTTCTCTTCAGTTGCATCCAAAGCGCCTTCGAGTTCTTCATTGCGCTCGCGACGTCTCCGGGCTCTCGAACTCGCCGCAGCACCACGGCCGGTACCGCCACTCATACGAGCCATCGTCGCCTTAATATTTTCAGAAACCTCTTTTTGCGAAACTTCTTCTTTTTTCTCTCTTCTACGACCTCCTCTAAACTTATTACCTTCACCTCCCGTTGGGCGATTTCCAGAAGCAGGTGTAGATGGGCTGGTACTAGTACTCGTTTCAGTAGTAGTAGGCTTACCATCAACTTTAACTTCGCCCCGAATTCGTTTACGTTTCCGTTTCCGTTTCCGATCACTATCTTCCGAGGGTGAGTCTTCTTTCTTTTTTGTCCGTTCTACGGGTAGCTCAATCTTACCCACTACCGTCAAACCTTTCAGTGGTTTATCAATTTTAGCCTCGATTACTTTATCTTCAGCAGGTTTTTCCGGTTCTGGGGTGGGAGCTACTTCTTCCTGCTTGGCTATTTCCGGTTCTGATTCTACTACGGGAGATTCTTCGACAGGTAGCTCTGCCACGGTGGGTTCATCTGGTTGCACCTCTTCAACAGGTTCTTCAGGAACCGCTGGTGATTGAACTTCAGCGACCGGTTCTTCTACGGGGGTTTGTTCAGGTGTTGAACTTACTATTTCCTCTTCTTCTTGGGATTTACTTTCAACGACGGGCTCGGGAGTGGATTCCACCGTTGGAGGTTCCGGTGCTTTAGGCCGAATAACATTGCCCTTTTCGTCCAATTCTACCTTTCCCACGACCTTTACACCCGGTAAACGAGTCTCCAACTTAGGAGCTTCTTTCTCGGGAGCAGGTTTTTTAGATTCAGTACGGGCAGGTTCAGATTTTGGCTCATCCCTGAAATACCTCACTACATCCTCATCCGAAGATGTGGATGACGGCGGTGTAACTTCCTTTTCGATGCTTTCTTCGGCAGGCTTTAAAATGGCACGTAATTCGTCCGAATCAAACTCCTCCGCCAGCACACGAATTTGCTCACCAGCAATCTTGGTATTCGGACTGGATTCTACCGTAAAGCCTTCGGCAGAAAGATGATCCACGATTGTAGTGGTAGCTACTTTCAGGATTTTTGCCACTTGGCTCAGGCGCATCATTTTATTTTCTGCCATATAACTATTTAAAGTCTTGCCCCTGATATCTTTTCCTCAGGAGTTAATTAAAAAAATGGGGAGATGGTAAAAATACCCCTCCTGGTTTTGCCAAGGCCTACTCAAATTCCTTACGCAGAATTTCGAGTACCTCCTCGACGGTTGCTTCTTCAAGATCGGTGCGTCGAACCAGCTCTTCTTTACTCAAAGCTAAAACACTTTTCGCAGTGTCCAACCCAATTTTTCGGAGCTCATCGATAATCCAATCTTCAATTTCGTCATTAAATTCCATAAGATCGACGTCTTCTTCGGAGAGTTCCTCGATATCCCGAAATACGTCTATTTCCATCCCCACTAGCTTACCCGCAAGTTTGATGTTCTGCCCGCCTTTACCGATCGCAAGCGATACTTGGTCAGGCCTTAAGAATACCGAAACTCTTTTATTTTCATGGTCGATCTGCATGGATGTGATCTTAGCCGGACTCAATGCGCGACTAATCAACAGTTCTAAATTGTCGGTATAATTGATCACATCAATGTTTTCATTACCCAATTCGCGAACGATTGTGTGAATCCGGGATCCTTTCATCCCTACACAAGCGCCTACTGGATCGATTCTGTCGTCCAGCGACTCTACAGCCACTTTGGCTCTTTCACCGGGCTCTCTTACAATTTTCCGAATCTGGATATGTCCATCGTAAATTTCCGGAATTTCAACTTCGAACAATCTCTCCAAAAATACGGGAGAGGTACGAGACAAGGTCACCTTCGGAACCCCGTTGGTGATTTCTGCCTTATGGATCACAGCTTTAATATGATCCCCCTTGCGGTATCGATCCTTAGAAATCTGTTCCGAACGGGGAAGGCTTAGTTCGTTACCATCACTGTCGATGACAATGATTTCATTCCGTAGCGTCTGATACACTTCACCGGTAAACAACTCTCCGACCTGATCCTTATATTTTTGATACATCATTTCCTTCTCCAGGTCTTTAATTTTCTGGATCAGGGTTTGGCGAGCCGTTTGAATCAGCCTTCGACCAAAATCAGCAAGTTTAACTTCTTCAGCTACTTCCTCACCAACTTCAAAATCCGACTGAATTTTCTTTGCTTCAGATAAAGGAATTTTATCAAAATCCCAAATTTCTTCCGAATTGTCGTCAACAATCTCCCGGGTACGCCACATTTCAAGGTCACCATTATCTGGGTTAATGATAACATCGAAATTTTCGTCCGTACCATATTTCTTACGGATCATTGTCCGGAAAACCTCTTCCAGTACACTGATCATCGTTGGGCGGTCTATGTTTTTGGAGCGAGCAAATTCCGCAAATGATTCTATTAATACTTCGCTATCCATGAGCTATCTTCATTCGGTTTATCAATGCTGTCTTTAGTAAGTAAATTATTCCGCCACTTTCGGTTTATTTGAAACTGACCTGAACCAGTGCTTTATTTATTTGATCAATCGGAATCGTCCTGCTTAATTCAGTCGCAATCGCTTCTTCCACTTTCTTCTTCTTTTTCTTAGGTTGCGGCAATTCAATTTCTATCGCTTCCTCATTCCAGCTCGTAAGTTTCCCCTCTACTATAGAGCCGTCAATCAAATTTATTTTTAAGTTTCGACCAATATTCTTAGCATATTGACGAGGTAAACGTAAGGGTTGATCTAAGCCGGGAGAAGAAACTTCAAGATTATAAGCTGTGTCAAATAATTCTCTCGCTTCTATGTCTTTGCCTAGCCTTCGACTGATCGAAGCACACTCCGAAATGGTAATCCCCTCATCACTGTCTACCAAAACCGTAACCTGATGGCCCATCCGAGAAGGCTTGACTAAAAGGTCTACCACGAAATATTTACCATCCTCCAAATAAGGCTCTAGTAACTTGTGAATTTCTTCAACCAAAGGCATATGTTAATGAAAAAAGGGGTTTAGACCCCTCCCGTTTATCCCAATATCCTGATAACACTGCAAAAGTAATAGAAATCTTACAAAATACAAAGTACGAACTCGTTTGTAAATTTGAGATCCTCTGTACATTGTAGCCGGGAACTTACCTATAAATGAACGGTAAAGGGATGAGAGATGAGAGGTTTTGAGAAAAGCCCAAACCCTACGGGGAGATTATATGGTATGCAGAAAATCCATTACTTTAATCCAAACCTGATGCAAACTAGGAGCACCAAATTCCTTCACATAAACCCAGACGGATACAAAAATAGTACCGATAAAAAACCACTTCTTTTTCAAATGATAGGCCGCTTTATGATGCACCGATTCATAAACCATATGGGTGCCAAAGGCTAGTATCATAAACAAGCCAGAAATTACTCCCACCCAGTTACGGTGTTGAGCCAAAAAAGTTAACTGAGGCGCCCCTCCCAACAAATACAAACACCAGATTAATAACCCCAACCGATAAAGATAGATACTTAAACGTCGGTCATTTCGAATATTGAAGATACCTTCAAACATGGGTTAAGCAGCATTGTGAGAAAATCATATATGATCAAAGGTAAGTGGAGAAAGCGGTATATGCAACTTTTACAGTCGTAGTTTGGAAATAGTCTTAAATTTGTCGCTTATTTGTTCGGAGTGTAAGGCAGTTTATAAATGCTTATTCGTCTAATTAACTTATTATCAAAATGTTCCTGGTCGACACTTTATAAGTTATCCGACATAGCGGCATTTGTGTTATTCCGAATCTTGGGTTATCGGAAGGAAGTAATTGACACAAATTTGAAGCGTAGCTTTCCTGAAAAATCTGCTAAGGAGCTAGCGGATATACGGAAAAGGTTTTACACCCATTTCACAGACTTAATCGTCGAAACTATAAAACTATCCAATTGCCCGAGGGAAGAAATAATTGAAAGGTTTCGAATCGATACGGACCTCGAACAACGGTTACGCAAAATTGATAAAGGAGCAGTCATTGTTTTAGGACACCGTGGGAATTGGGAGATGGCGAATTTGTTTATATCAGCTAAAAATATACTCGAACCTATAGTCGTATACAAACCCTTGTCTGACCCCCAATTTGAAGCGTGGTTCAAACAGATACGCACCCGGTTCGGAAGTTCCATGGTGCCGATGAAAGAAGTATATGCCGAACTGGAAAAGGAACGAAACCACCCATATGCAGTCTTTCTCGTCAATGACCAGTCACCCAATCCAACCCGGGCTTACTGGACTCGATTTTTAAACCAGGACACCGGTGTTTATAGAGGGGCAGAAATAATCGCGCGTAAACATGGATTAAAAGTAATTTTCGCCGATATCCGAAAAGTAGAGGGTAGGAGGGGATACTATGAGGCTGTAATGACAGAAAGTACCGATGAGCCCGAGAAATATCCACAAAATGCCCTGTTGGAAGCTCAGATCAGATTCTTGGAAAAAAATATCATCTCCCAGCCTTATAACTGGTTGTGGAGTCATAAGCGTTGGAAGAATCTGAGGCCTAATGTTTTACAACCAGAACAAACCCTGGGAAACCCACTGGAATGGAACCAAACAAGACAAAATTCCTGATTGTTCGTTTTTCATCCATAGGGGATATCGTTTTTACTACGCCGCTGATTCGCTGTCTAAAAGAACAATATCCTGGGGCTGAAATCCACTATGTCGTAAAAAAGAAATTTGCCATGGTCCTGGCGAATAATCCCTATATCGATCAGCTGCATTTTTTTGAAGGGAATCTCATGGACCTGGTAGCCCGGTTTAAGCAGGAGCATTTCGATTATATCATTGATTTGCACAAAACCATCCGTTCCTATCTATTGCGTTTTTTATTGCGCAGGAAAGTATTGACTTTCAGGAAGCTATCTATTGAGAAATTGTTAATCACTCGGCTGGGAGTCGATCTATTGCCAAAGAATAAACATATCGTAGAGCGGATTTTAGATGCTGTTAAACCCCTCAACGTTTATAATGATTTTAAACCGGTAGATTATTTCCTCCGGCCAGACGAACAGTTCGATATCCGTACCTTACCTGCGCATTTTCAACAGGGTTTTGTGGCTTTTGTGATCGGTGGACAACACTTTACCAAGCGACTCCCCTTCGAAAAATTGAGGGCTATTTGTAGTCAATTGCAACGACCGATCGTTCTCGTTGGAGGACCGGAGGATAAAGCGGTTGCCGATCAATTGGAACGGGAATTGGGGGATTTTGTTTATAATGTGTGTGGGCGAC
>JBAYRB010000052.1:0-9658 GCA_041676905.1 Spirosomataceae bacterium | reverse complement strand
TCCTTGCTGTCCTCGTCTGGTTTTCAAGGCTCCCGGAAGTCGAAGAAAAAGGCGAAGAGGACATTCCTGGCCAACAAAAAAGAACCTCAGTTTTCCAATATCCCTATCTGGTCCTAGGTGTTATGGCTTTGTTCATGGCTGCGGCTTGTGAAGTCATACCCATCGATTGTATTATTATCTACAGCCGGTCTCTGGGTATTCCACTTCAGGAAGCTCGGCATTTTACAGAGTATACTTTATATGCGATGTTAGCGGGCTATCTGACCAGTACCGTGGTGATTCCAAAGTATATTTCACAGCAGGGTGCACTTTTTACAGTATCAGTAATCGGAATTTTACTTTCGGCAGGGGTGTATTTTTCTGAAGGTCTCGTCTCGGTTTATTTTATGATCGCTATGGGTTTTGGAGCAGCTCTTTTATGGGGAACGATATGGGGACTGGCGGTACGAGACCTCGGTTCTTTTACGAAAATTGGTGCGGCATTGCTGCTCATGTCGGTCGTTGGTGGTGGTTTGTTCCCGCTTCTCTTCGGTCGTTTGATCGACCTTTACCCCAGTAACCCACAGATTTCCGTATTGGTATTGGTACCTTGTTACCTTTACCTAATTTATTACGCATTAAAAGGTTATAAGATTAAAAATTGGACGTCTGCCTAAATGATGTCCACTTAAATAAACGAAAAAGTACTATGGCGATCTCACGTTACGCTCAGTCGGCGCAAATGCTGGAGCGAAGCAAAAAAGTCCTCGCTGGAGGAGTTGCTTCTGAATTTCGAAAATACAATCACCCCCACGCCATTTTTTATTCGCACGGGAAAGGCAGCCGAATTTATGATGTCGATGGAAATGAATATGTTGACTTTACCTTAAGTCAAGGCCCATTGATCGTTGGCCATTCGCATCCTCATGTGTTGGAAACCGTAAGGGCTTACTCAGAACACGGGCAATTATTTGCAGGGCAACATCTCAAAGAAGTAGAATTAGCCGAAAAGCTGAATCAACTGATTCCTTCCGCCGAGTTGATGCGATTTTGCTTAGATGGGTCGGAAGCTGTGCAAACCGCTTTTCGGGTTGCAAGGGCAAAAACGGGCAAATCGAAATTTCTTCGTTTCGAAGGCCATTATCACGGTTGGTTAGACAATGTAGCCTGGGGAATCTCCACGCCATCAGCTGATGCTCTCGGTTCGCGTCTTACCCCAGAAGTTTACCCCTGGTCAAAAGGGCTTGCCCCCGGTTCACGCGATGAGTTTCTGATCTTACCCTGGAATGACCTGGATTTAGTCGAAAAAACGTTAGCAGAAAAACACGATGAAATTGCTGCGATCATTACCGAGCCGGTCATGTGCAACAACGGCTGTATCCTCCCTAATGATGGCTTCTTGGAAGGTCTACGCGAACTTTGTACCCGTTATGAAATTGCTTTGATTTTCGACGAAGTGATCACGGGCTTCCGTTTGCACCTAGGGGGAGCACAGACCTATTTTGGCATCACTCCTGATCTTTCAATTTTTGCAAAAGCCATCGCCAGTGGCTACCCCATCAGCGCCATTGTGGGCAAAAAAGAATGGATGTCCTTAATTGAAAAAGGCGAGGTTATTCATGCCGGTACCATGAATTCAGGAAACCCCACGGTAGCAGCAGCCATTGCCACCATTGAGGTGCTGGAGCGAGAACAGACCCACGAACGTATGTTTTCAATCGGACAAACTATAATGGAAGGTTTGAGAAAACTTGCTGTTGAAACCAGTCAACCCCTCATTGTGCAAGGACCGGGCCCTATGTTCAATATAGCGTTTGGCGATGAACCAGCTACCGACTACCGATCTACGTTACGTTATGACAAGGCCAAACTTGGTAAATTCATTGCAGCTATGCATGACGAGGGGGTACGGATCATAGGCAGAGGACTCTGTTACATCAGTGCTGTTCATACAGACGACGATGCGCAAATATTTTTAGAAAAAGCAGCGATGGTACTTCGTAATATGTCGTAAAACACATATCCCCAACTGAAAATCAGCCTTATCATTTACTTAATCGGGGACCGACTCGTAGGCTTGGTTTACTTTATTTAATCGTTTTCGCCTAAAAGATGAATACTTCGGTTTTAGTCCTCGGGGAAGGCAGGCTCGTCCACAGTGTCACCGCTTGCCTTCTTCGTGGAGGTCACTCTGTTACGATGGTACATGACCCTCCGCAAAAAGCTACAACGCTAGTCCAACAGCATATTCGTACTAGTGACGCTTTACTTCCGTCCCCCATCCAACCGGGAAACCTGGAAGTTTTTGCTTCACCAACTTCTCTTAATCGTTCGTTTTCCCTGGTTATTTTAGTTACAAAAGACCTGGTTGAAGAGAAGTTGAATGCTATTGCCTCCATTGAACCGCTGCTAAATCCCGATGCAATAGTGGCTGTCAACATGGAAAGCATAACATTGCAAGAATTACAACCCCATGTTCAAGCACCGGAGCGGGTCATTGGCCTCAATTGGGTAGAACCTGCTCATACGAGTTTCTTCCTTGAAATAATTGGGAATGTAAAAACTGATAAAAAGGTGATGGAAGAAATCGATAGGTTGGGTAAATCTTGGGGTAAAGATCCTTACACTATAGAGGTTGGTTTCAGTGTACGTGCCCGACTACATGCAGCCTTAACCCGAGAAGCTCTTTTTCTGGTACGTAGCGGTTATGCTGACTTTGAAGATATAGATCGGAACTGCCGCAACGATGCCGGATATTACCTCCCTTTCACAGGTAATATGCGGTATATGGATTTAATGGGTACATCGGCCTATGGAATCGTAATGAAAGACCTCAACCCCTCTCTTTCCAAGCAGCAGGCGCTCGATGATGAAACAATCAAATTAGCACAAAGCTACCCCCTGGGAATGCGCTCTGGAAAAGGTTTTTTTGAATATTCACCGGAGGAAGTGGAAGAATGGGAGCGAAAAATGGAAACCTTCAGCTATCAGATTCATCATTTGATGAAAAAATATCCTTTTGAATAAATCGAAATGAAAAGATTTATCATCGACGGACATCTTGACCTCTCTATGAATGCCATCGAGTGGAACCGGGATTTGACCCAACCCCTAGAAACTATCCGGGCTCGAGAAGCCAATATGAAAGATCGGCCTGATCGGGGAAAGGGCACCGTTTGCTTGCCCGAATTACGAAAAGGGAATATTGGTCTGGTGGTTGCCACTCAATTGGCAAGAGTATCACCCAAGGGGAATCCCGCCTTATCGGCATGGAGTTCACCCCAACAAGCCTGGGCTATGACCCAAGCGCAGTTGGCCTGGTATAAGGAAATGGAGGCTTTGGGTGAAATGACGCCGATTCGAAATCGACAAGAATTAGAAAATCATTTAGAACAATGGCATTCCCCAGAAACAGCCTTTGAAAATAAACCAATTGGTTATATTCTTAGTCTGGAAGGTGCCGATTCATTGGTTAATATTGACTACCTGGAGCGGGCTTATAAATATGGACTTAGAGCCATCGGTTTATCTCACTTCGGTCCGGGGCGTTATGCAGGAGGTACCAAATCGTTGGATGGGCTTTCCCCCGAAGGTGTCCAACTTTTGAGAGAAATTGAAAGATTGGGAATGATTCTTGACGTAACGCATTTAACCGACGAAGCTTTTTCCGAAGTAATGGAATTGTTCAGCGGTCCGGTATGGGCAAGTCACCATAATGTCAGAAAATTTGTTCCCAACCAACGACAACTCAACGATGATCAGATTAAAATATTAATCGAAAGAGATGCCGTTATAGGCGGAATGCTGGATTGTTGGGCTTTGGATATCCGTTTCATCGATGCGGTCTCAGATCCCTGGCAGCTCGATATTCGACTGGAAAAGCTGATAGACCATTGGGATCATATTTGTCAAATTGCTGGTAACAGCCACCACGTTGCAATCGGTAGTGATCTGGACGGTATTTTTGGAACCGAACAAAGTCCCTGGGACCTGAATTCCATTGCCGATCTGCAAAAATTTGAAGATTTACTCACCCATAGAGGATATTCATCGGAAGATATTGACAATATCCTTTTTAATAATTGGCTACGCTTTTTACGTAAAAACTGGAAATAACCCCCCTCCCTAACTATGGCACGTAATGAATTTAAAGCAGGAGCTGCAAAAGTCAACATTACTCCGGTATTAGGAGTCCGAATCAATGGAGACTTTATTACGCATTATGCAAATTACATTCATGACGATCTTTTCGTTCGAGCATTGGTTTTAGAAAATGCGGGGGAACGAATGGTCTTCGTCGTTTTAGACACTTGTATTATTCCCGAATATTTAGCGAATGAATTTAAAAGTTTAATTTCAGTGAATACGGGAATACCTTTTCCCAATATCCTGGTTGCGAGCACGCATACCCATGCTGCCGGCTCCTTGGCTGACGTACATTTGGGTAGTATAGACATCGATTATACTAGAAGTATCCCACCGAAAATACTCGCTGCGGTTCAGCAAGCCATACAGTCATTAGAACCTGCCGTGATTGGTCACACAGCTGTAGACGTGCCTGAACATGTCGTTTGCAGACGATACTATATGAAAGATGGTTACACCAGCATCAACCCAGTCACAGGAGAGCCTGACGTCGTGAAAACCAACCCGGTAGGAGTTGAAAAATTCATTGATAAACGAGTCGCTAACCCGGACCCAGCATTATCTTGCCTAGCGGTCCGGAATAAAAATGGACGCTGGATCTCGATACTGGCAAATTACTCACTGCACTATGTAGGTGATTGGGATAACGGTACGATTTCAGCCGATTATTTTGGTGTATTCAACAACTACCTTGAGAGCAAACTAGGAGAAGGTAACTTTACTTCTATTCTCACCAATGGTACAAGTGGCGATATAAATATTTGGGATTTTTTACAACCCGACCGCTATCCTACCGAGAAATTTGCGAAGAGTAAGGTTATTGGCGAGGATCTGGCTTCCCGACTTCTCGGGGCGTTAGACAAGGCACAATGGGATGAAAACCCGGATTTAAAGGTCATTTACCAAAAGATTCCACTCGCTGTACAAAAACCCAATCAGTCTATTGTGGAGAATGCCCGACGGCTCGTTTCCTCCTCCAACTATGAAACCCTAAATCCGGAACTTCCTGAGGATATTCGAAAGCTATACGCTCGGGAGCAACTGTACCTCGACCAATTTCCGGATACCATTTACTGCCCCATACAAGCTTTTAAAATTGGACGTTTTTACCTTGGCGCCCTTTCTGGAGAATTTTTCGCTGAAACAGGACTCCGATTAAAAGAGTCCCTCAAAGAAAATCCCTACTTCACCATTAGCATGGCCAATGGAAATATAGGGTATGTGCCACCTAAGGAGCAACTGGCTTTAGGCGGTTATGAAACCTGGCGTTGCCGGTATAGTTGTGCGGAAGAAGATGCCGAACAAATCGTGCGGCAAGCATTACTTGAGGCCATTCAAAACTTAGCCCAGTAATTTGGTTGAGTCATAGAATAAATTCTCAGAAAATTTTGTAGAAGTTATGCGTAATTGTGTTTCGGTAAATGAGCTATTCCGTGATATAATTTACGATAATCGCTAGGGGTCATATTTTTCAGCTTTTTAAATTGACGGTTGAAATTCGCAAGGTTGTTAAAACCGCTTTCATAGGCGATTTCTACGACATTCCGATCATTTTCTGAAAGCAATTTGCAAGCATGGCCAATGCGAACACTGGTGAGATATTCCACAAAAGTGCATCGAAACTGCTCCCTAAAGAAGTTGCAAAAAGCTGTCACGCCCATATTACTGTGCTCTGCCACTTCGGTCAACGTTATATCTCGGTCAAAGTTTTCCATGATGAAATGGATGATGTTTTTGAACCGATTGGAAGTGTCACAACTGTGGTGTTTGACATATCGGGGGCTCGCCAATAACTCAAATTCGGTAGATTCACCAAGAATATCGAAAATAATTAACAGGGAAGAAAGTCGTTCCAACCCACTCATTTCCGGCATTTTCTTCAGAAGGGAGTTGATCTTTTTCCTCGCATGCCCGTTGATTACCATACCCCGATCCGACAATGCAAGAAATTTCTTAAAATTTTGCATTTCGGGGATATTCATAAAATCTTTGCCGAGGAAGTCATCTGTAAAGTGAATTACGATTGCATTTGCTTTCCCCTGCACCTTTCCGTTTAAATAGTCTGCGTCGTTTAACCACAAATGAGGAAGTTTTGAACCCATAAAAACTAGATCTTCCGGACCAAAAAATCCAATGCTGTCACCCACCATGCGTTTTCCTGTGCTCTCTGTCACCAATACTATTTCATAATGTGCATGAAAATGCCAGGGTGCCGGAAAGTAGTCGCCGGTTTCTCTGAAAACGATAAAAGACTTGTCAAAATCCTGAGGCAAGTGAAATTCAACAGGTTTCATCTTTTGCAGTTTTAAGTCGAATTAGTTGAAGTTTGCGAGAATAGCCACCTTACTGTAGGTTACGGGGGGGTCCCGTCAAAAATTAGTTGGGTTAGGTTTATCCATAATTATTATCCATTCCCATCAGGCATCTACTCATTGATATTGAATCTTTTAGTAGGTAGTTAATTTGTCAGCTTGTTGACAAGCAATTTTAACAAATTTAACAACCATTTGTGTTTAACCAACTGAGGAGAATATTTTGTCAAAAAAAATTTTTGTCAATACCAATGTTCATCTGGACGGGCGACCTCCCTCGAGTCTTTCACCTTCGAAAAGGCCTTAATTCGCACCTTTTACAATGGCAAATTCATCTATCTTTGCATTCCGGGTTAGACACAACCCATTTTATCTTACGTGTAGTTAGTAACAAGAACCTATGATTTCGAAGACCTATTCACCAGGTGATATTGAGGATAAATGGTACGATTACTGGATCCGTAACCGGTATTTCAACTCGCAGCCCAATCCTGAGAAGGAACCCTATACGATCGTAATTCCCCCACCCAATGTGACAGGTGTACTCCATATGGGTCACATGCTGAATAACACCATCCAGGATATCCTGGTTAGGAAAGCACGGATGGAGGGTAAAGAAGCCTGTTGGGTGCCCGGTACCGATCATGCCTCCATTGCCACGGAGGCTAAAGTTGTGGCGATGTTGAAGGATAAAGGCATCCGGAAAAATGATATCACACGGGAAGAATTTCTCGAATACTGTTGGGAATGGACTCATAAATATGGAGGGATTATCTTAAAGCAACTTCGGAAACTAGGTGCTTCCTGCGACTGGGATCGAACCCGGTTTACCATGGAACCCGACCTCTATGATGCGGTGATCGACGTATTTATCGACCTTTATGAAAAAGGTGATATCTATCGCGGGTACCGCATGGTCAATTGGCATCCACAAGCCAAAACCACCGTCTCGGACGAGGAGGTGATCATGAAGGAGGTATCCCAAAAACTCTATTATTTACGTTACGCCGCCGAAGATTCGGGAGAAGGCCTGGTGATCGCAACGACTCGACCGGAGACGATCATGGCAGACGTTGCTGTTTGTGTCAACCCGAAGGACACACGCTACCAACACTTGGTGGGGAAAAAAGTCTATGTTCCTTTGATCAATCGTGCAATCCCTGTAATTGCGGATGAATACGTTGACCCTGAATTCGGAACGGGCTGTCTGAAAGTTACGCCAGCACACGATACCAACGACTATGAACTGGGTAAAAAACATCAATTGCCTATCATCGACATATTGAATGAAGACGGCACCTTGAATGAAAAAGCCCAAATATTGGTCGGTGAGGACCGGTTTGTAGCTAGGAAAAAGATCGCAAAACTATTAGAAGAAGCTGGTGCGCTCGAAAAGATAGAGTCCTATACCTCGAACGTAGGCCATTCTGAACGGACGGACGCGGTAATTGAGCCCCGCTTATCGGAACAATGGTTCTTAAAAATGAGCCGTCTCAGCCAGCCTGCTCTGGAGAATGTCTTAAACGACACGATTCAATTGATTCCTCCTAAGTTTAAAAATACGTATAAACACTGGATGGAAAATGTTCGGGATTGGAACATTAGCCGACAGCTTTGGTGGGGGCATCGCATCCCGGCCTATTACCTAAAAGACGGTAGGGTGATCGTTGCCCGTTCGAAACAAGAAGCGCTTAAAAAGGCTCAAACAGAATTACAACTTTTTGCACTCACAGAGGAAGATTTAACACAAGATCCGGATGTTTTAGACACCTGGTTTTCATCCTGGCTCTGGCCTATCTCCGTTTTTGATGGTTTTAAAAACCCGGACAACGAAGACATTCAATATTACTACCCTACCAATGATTTGGTCACTGCGCCTGAAATTTTGTTTTTCTGGGTGGCACGGATGATCATCGCGGGTTATGAATATAAAGGGCAGT
The DNA here is from genome assembly GCA_041676905.1 of Spirosomataceae bacterium. Classification (GTDB taxonomy): domain Bacteria; phylum Bacteroidota; class Bacteroidia; order Cytophagales; family Spirosomataceae; genus Ravibacter. Next base: position 1,281 of record JBAYRB010000052.1, on the reverse strand, counting down.
ACCCCTTCAAAAATGTTTATCTAACGGGTATCGTTCGAGATAAACTAGGCCGAAAAATGTCCAAGTCGTTGGGTAACTCCCCCGACCCCATCGAATTGATAGAAAAGTACGGCGCAGATAGCGTCCGAACCGGGATGCTCTTCAGCTCTCCTGCAGGGAACGACCTACCCTATGACGAAAAATTGGTAGAGCAGGGACGTAACTTCTGCAACAAAATCTGGAACGCTTTCCGTCTGGTCAAAGGTTGGGAGGTGGCCGATCTCGAAAACCAGAACCCGTTAGCGATCGAGTGGTTCGAAGCTCGCTTTAACCAAGCTACCGAAGAGATCCACGATCATTTTGAAAAATTCAGGATATCGGACGCTCTTAAAGTCGTGTACAAACTGATTTGGGACGACTTCTGTTCGCAATACCTGGAAATGATCAAACCGCCCTTTGAAAAACCAATCGACCGGTCTACTTATCTAGCAACCCTCGATTTCTTCGACCGTTTGATGCGTTTGGCGCATCCCTTTATGCCCTTTATTACGGAAGAATTGTGGCAAAACATTCGTCAACGGGACGAGAAGGATTCGATTTGTATCCGTGAGTATCCAAAAATTGGGGAAATAGATCGTCAGCTATTGGCCGATTTTGAAATCTTGTTTGAGCTGGTTTCTGCCATTCGCAATCTTAGAAATGCAAAAGGGATCAGTCCGAAAACTGCACTTCCTTTAGCCATCCGAACCGATAAAACCGAACTATACACACGTTTGGAACCCCTTCTTCGAAAACTCGCCCATATAGGGGAATTCTACTATGCTTCTGAACGTTTAGAGGGAGTCTCTTTCTTGGTTAAATCAGATGAGTTTTTTATTGACCTCGCCGGAGAAATCGACACCGAAGAAGAAAAGGCGAACCTGTTGAAAGAATTAGTGTATACCGAAGGATTTTTAAATTCGGTAAATAAAAAGCTTAGCAACGAAAGGTTTGTTCAAAATGCGCATCCCGACGTAGTCGAAAAAGAACGCCAAAAGCAAGCCGATGCCCAATCTAAAATTCAGACGATTAAAGAAGCATTGGCACGACTTGGGTGATCGTGAATTATTAAACCATAGACAATTTTTGGGGATGTTATTCCGTCTTTATTAACAAACCATTCTTACACCATGCTACGAATTCCAGCCCCCGGCTACCTGTTATGGGTTGCTCTGTTATTTGTCCACTTTAATGCCGAAGCACAACGGAAGAAAAACACTTTCTTTTTCGGGGGTGGATACAGTTTACCGATAGGAAAATTTG
>JBAYRB010000051.1:0-9675 GCA_041676905.1 Spirosomataceae bacterium | reverse complement strand
GATAAAACCGAAAGCAATGATGTTATTATTGACCCGGAGCATCTCGAAAAAGTAGAGGGCTTGACCCCCACCCCAATCGACAACACTGCTCAAGAAAGCCAAAATTATAAACAACAAAGCCGACGGCAACAGCAGATTCCTTGACTTGGATAACCCAATGAACAAAGTGGCTATACCGAAAACGGACAATAAAATAATTGGATACATATTTTTCCTTTGCTGCTGACAGAAACCTGTCTACTACTAATATCGTTAAATAATCTTCGGGTAAATTCCCGGCTTTTCTACATTAATCAGGGTGCCGATACGACTTGCAAAATATGTGTAACGGCCGGCTCTGTTATTTTCAAAAACATATTCGGATAAACACCAATCCAAATGACCATCAATGCCAATGGCACTAACACCATCCTCTCGGTAGCATTCAGGTCAGAAAAATGGGTGGTAAGCTCGCTTTGTTGCCCAAAGATCGCTTTCTGATACAACCGCAGCATGTAAACCGCCGCTAAAATAATGGTCAGACCTGCCACAGCCCCCAACCAATTATTGTACTGGAAAACCCCGGCCAAAAGCAAAAATTCACCTACAAATCCATTTGTCAAAGGCAACGCCACGCTTCCTAATAAAATAATCATAAACAGAGTGGAGAGTTGGGGTGCTTTCTGGGTTATCCCACCTAGCTCGCTTAAAAAACGGCTTTGGGTTCTCGACTGGATGATTTCGATGATAAAAAACAGACCAACAACGTTGATGCCATGCGATAAAGACTGGATCATTGCTCCCTGAAGTCCTTGGGTATTAGCTGAAAAAATACCGGCTCCCATTAGACACACGTGAGCTAGTGAAGAGTAGGCTATCAAGCGTTTCATATCCCGTTGTTGAATAGCAATCACAGAACCGTATACGATCCCGATCACCGCCAAAATAATGGCGAGGTGGCCCCATTTTTCCAACCCAAGAGGCGTTATAGGCAATAAGAAACGAACCATGCCGTACACCCCCATCTTCAACATAATTCCCGACAATAACATGGTAGCGGGAGTGGGCGACTCGACATAGGTATCGGGCTGCCAGGTATGAAGGGGAAAGATGGGCATCTTGATACCAAAAGCGAGAAAAAACGCAAGGAAAACCAGGGACTGCGCTCCTGTGGATAGACCCAAATTATAAAAAGCGTTGATGTCGGAAGAATGGTAACCGGGTGTTTGAAAATAAAGATAGATCAAAGCTACCAACATGAAGAAGCTACCGAACATCGTATAAACAAAGAATTTAAACGTAACCGGTCTCCGATTAGGGCCGCCCCAAACAGCCGACAAGAAATAAACCGGTATTAAGGCTGCTTCAAAGAATAAGTAAAAGAGAAATGCATCCGTCGCTACAAAAACGCCAATGAGCGCCGATTCCATAAAAAGAATTAAGGCATAAAAGGTTGATTCGTTTTTGTACTGCTGACCAAATCCGGAGAGAATAATAAAGGGGGTCAAAAACGTGGTAAGAAAGACCAACAGCAGGCTAATCCCGTCGATGCCCCCAGAAAATGAAATTCCAAGAGACTCCAACCAAGGGTAACGAAAAGCAAACTGGGTTCCTCCCGTGGGATCAAACTTTTGCCAGATAAATAAAGTGACAACGAGTGCCGCAATAGACCCTCCTAATGCCACCAATTTAGCTCCACTCCCTTTGCCCAATAAAGTAATGAGGGCAGCTGCAAGTGGGATCAATATCAAAATTAACGTTAACATATATATCTGTCTATAGCACCTAATTGCTGCGGAGCAACCCCGACTTACAATAAATCTTTGATGAACGAATTATATTTTACAACCAGATTCCAGAATAAGATGATCACAATGCCCATTACCATTGCGAAAATATACAAGCTGGTGAACCCTGTTTGAAGTTTTCTGAACTTGTTGGACAAGGACGTTACCATCGCTCCGAAACCATCTACAAACAAATCGATGATGAACTCACCAAAGCTCCACAACACATCGGAAAGAACCCTTACTGGCTTCACAAATAGGGTGTCATACAATTCATCTACATAATATTTATTATATACAACTTTTTGCAATCCCGTCCTTTCAACTGAATCTGGAGCGGGAACGCTTTGTTGTTTAACATAGATTACATAGGCAACCGCTCCAGCGATCAAAGCACCTATTACCGACACAGCCATTAACGTATATTCGGTGGCATGACTTAGCCCCAATCCTTCAAATACGGCCGGATTAACTGCTTTTGCTCCTTCAAATAATGGGCTCATAAAAGCAGCCAGTTGGTGACTCCCGTTTAATACTTCCGGCACTCCGATAAAGCCTCCTAAAGCCGAGAGCACCGCCAGAATGATCAAGGGTACTGTCATGACCCCAGGCGACTCGTGCAAATGCTCGCGCTGATGCTGCGTACCCCGGAACTCTCCGAAAAAAGTCAGGAATAGCAAACGGAACATATAAAAGGAAGTCATCAACGAACCTAAAATACCAAGCCCCCACAGCAACTTATTGTGGGCAAATGCATGGGCGAGGATCTCGTCTTTGGAGAAGAAACCTGAGAAGGGAGGTAACCCTGAAATAGCCCAGGTAGCTATGAAGAAGGTGATAAAGGTGACGGGTAGTTGTTTACGCAATCCACCCATTTTACGAATATCTTGCTCATTGGACATGGCATGAATCACACTACCTGCGCCAAGGAATAGAAGAGCCTTAAAAAATGCATGCGTGATCACATGGAACATGGAAGCGGTATAAGCCGCAACCCCCAAAGCGATAAACATATAACCCAACTGACTAACGGTGGAGTAAGCCAGGACCTTTTTTATATCATTTTGCAATAACCCGATAGAAGCACCTAAAAGAGCGGTGGCTGCCCCCACGATAGCAACCACTTCCAAACTGAAAGGAGCTAAAGAGTAGAGAATATTCGAGCGGATTACCATGTAAATACCTGCGGTCACCATCGTAGCAGCGTGAATAAGTGCTGAAACAGGAGTAGGACCCGCCATCGCATCAGGCAACCAGGTATAAAGTGGAATTTGAGCCGACTTACCCATGGCTCCCACGAAAAGTAATAAGGTAATGGTCACAATGACCGGATCCCCAATCGCATAAGCGGTAGCCCCTCTGAATACCTCGTTGAACTCTACCGAACCAAATGCTGCAATAATTGCAAAAATCCCAAGCAAGAAGCCTAAATCCCCTACCCGGTTCATGATAAAGGCCTTACGAGCAGCATTATTATAACTCGTATTCTTATTCCAAAACCCGATGAGCAAGTATGAACAAAGCCCAACGCCCTCCCATCCGATGAACATCATCACATAGTTGGAACCCATTACCAGGAGTAACATGAAAAATAAAAACAGGTTGAGATAAGCAAAAAACTTACCAAAACCCTCATCATGACTCATATACCCCAGGGAGTAAATGTGTATCAACGATCCGACTCCAGTAATAATAAGCAACATTAACAGGGTCAGCTGGTCGATCTGGAAGGAAAACTAAATGGCAAGTGCACCTACCGAAATCCAATCAAAATAGTGAGCAATGACGGCCTCGCCGTTACCGTCTTGAAAAAGATTGAATATATAAACCGAGAGAATAAAACTACCTAGTGCAGCTGCTACAGAGAGCAAACCAGCCAGGTTTTTAGGGATTCGTTTGAATCCGATGCCGTTGATCAGAAAACCGATAAACGGCAATAGTGGAATCAATAAGAGTATAGACGCTGGCATAATATCAATTTACCATTTAAGCTTTTTCAGGAACCCGACATCCGTATTACGGGTATTTCGATAGATCATTACGATGATAGCCAAACCTACAGCCACCTCAGCTGCAGCAACGGCCATCACAAAAAATACAAAAACTTGTGCATTAGGATCAGATCGATAAGAGGAGAAGGCAATCAGCAATAAGTTAACCGCATTAAGCATTAACTCAACCGACATGAATATCACGATTGCATTTCTACGTGACAGCACCCCAACGATACCGATAACAAACAAAGCGGTACTTAAAAAAAGATAATAGTGCAAGGGCACCAACTTTATCACCGCCGGAATTTCGGGGGGTGCTTCTGAAAATGGAAACATAGTAATTCCAAATTTTACTTTTACTGGTTTTCAACGTTAGCGCTGAATTATACGCCGGCAAATTTAGATATAATTACAGCTTACGCCAATATTATTAAAGTTGTTCTTTCAGGCTTTGCAATCTTATCTCTGTGAGTTTGCGTTTGGTGTCTAAGGGAAACTCACTATTCATGATCCACTCAAAATAGGAAGGCTCCTTTTTCAATACGTCCACCACTCTTTTTCCCGAATGCTTTCCGAAATTGAAAATGATTCCTTCTTTCCCGTCATACACCATCCTACCTGCGAAATCTACCATTCGGGTAGCTGTTAATGCATGGAGTTTATTCACATCATTGACAACCGGTTCAATCCATTTCCCGTTTTCATCTTTGATCTTTACCCCGGCATATCGCTCTACCTGTGCATTTAAAATTTCATAGGTTGCCAATGTATCCGCCTCTGCGGAATGGGCGTTTTCGAGCTCTTTCCCACAATAAAAGCGGTAAGCTGCTGCCAAGTTGCGGGGCTCCATCATGTGGAAAATACGCTGAACATCGACCAACTTCCGGTTCTTCGTATCGAAATCGACACCCGCTCTCAGAAATTCCTCTACCAAAAGAGGAACATCAAATCGATTGCTGTTAAAGCCGGCAAGATCACACCCCTCTAAAAAAGCGGCAATATTTTTTGCTACTTCCCGGAAGGTAGGACAATCCTTTACATCCTCGTCGTAAATGCCGTGAATCAAACTCGCCTCAATCGGAATGGGAATTTCCGGATTGATACGCATGGTCTTGATTTCACGTTTGCCATTGACGGTAGCCTTTAGAATCGATATCTCGACAATCCGATCGCGAACAATATTGACCCCTGTCGTTTCAAGGTCAAAAAATGCGAGTGGTTTTTTGAGATTGAGCTTGTGCATAATTTACCGCCGGTTTTTCAACTTTTTGTACAAATTCAATCCCTCCTACACTTCCCTGGAAACTCCCATCGGACTCCCCCTCCTTTTCACTGTGATTGAAAGACCTGCGAAATTAACAGATGTCTGGCAAAAGCCACAAAAAATATCGCAGTAACTACACATATCTTTAAATTATATATCAATTATAAATAGATTTGACTTCCCGGATGGTTTTCTATTCATTTTCCGGGGAAGATGATTGACTTCGTTCTTAAAAAAATTCAATCAGAAAAACGTACTAATTCATGCATTTTCGTTATTTACTCCTACTATTCCTACCCTTCATATTTACCAGTTACACGGTAGCGCAACCGAATCCCGTATGGGATGACACGGAATCCAAATCTTGGCCTGCTGTCGCCGAGCCTATCGAAATCGTTTCGTCGTTAGACGGGCAGGTTCAAAAAGCATTTTTTTACAAAGCACCGGGTCATTCTCCCCGCCCCCTCGTCGTTAGTCTCCATACATGGAGTGGGGATTATCGACAAAAAGATACGCTGATCCATTTTTGCATTCATAGGGGTTTTCATTATATCCACCCTAATTTTAGAGGGCCTAATCAAAATCCGGAAGCTATGGGCAGCGATAAAGTGGTTAGTGACATCGATGATGCTATTGACTATTCGCTAAAAAATGCAAATGTAGATACCGAAAATATCCATGTAATTGGAGTAAGTGGAGGCGGTCATGCGACAGTTTTGACCTACATGAAGTCCAAACACAAAATCAGGAGTTTTTCAGCCTATGTAGGTATCTATAACCTGATCGATTGGTATTATGAATCCTTAGGGCGTGGACTTAAATATGCCAATGATATCGCTATATCCACCAGTGGAGATCGAAATAAATTGGACGTAGACGAGGCTCGCAAGCGATCGCCCTATTTCATGTACATCCCTTCGTCACGGCAACACAGTACATTGCATTTATACTGCGGAATACACGATGGGTACACTGGCTCGGTCCCCGTCAGCCAAACCCTTAACATGTACAATAAAATCGTTTCCCACTATAATCCGAGAGCGATAGGATCCATGGTCCCGCAAGATTGGATCGAAATCATGACCCGCGAAAGATCACTTCCAGGAATAGCCGATCAAGGACGGTACCTAAATCGAAAAATTATCTATAAAAATCACTACAAAGACCTGGTCCGACTCACCGTCTTCGAAGGAGGGCACGAAATGCCCAAGGGAGATGTATTAAAGCATATTCCGGCGAAACGCATTCTCACCATAGGCGACTCGAACGGAGCTATGTTAGATGGATGGGTAGATCAACTCCAGTCGCTGCGACCGTATGACCAGATCATCAATACCTCTGTTTCAGGAAACACCATTGGATTCGACAACCAAGGCCAGGCTCGGTTAAACACCCTGAAAAATATTGAACAGTATCTTCAAAAAGCAAGTGGAAAAATCGATCAAATCGTCATCATGCTAGGAACTAATGACTGCAAGGCGGAATTTGCTGACCAACTCCCGGAGGTCTCTAAAAACCTTGACCGATTGATCAAAACTATAAAGGAATATTATGGTCAATTGACCCAAACCCCGTCTATACTCATCGTTTCACCTCCCCCCTATGGCAGGGATGAGCAATTGTTGGAGAAATATCGGGGAGCTTCTAAGCGGGTAAAAATACTCAGGGATGAATTTGCTGAAATAGCCAAGGCAAATGCCGTTTCTTATATCGACATTCAAACCCCTCTCCAACCCTATTTCGAATATGTGTCGCCCGATGGGGTACACTTGAACAAACACGGACAATATTGGATTGCGATAGAAGTTGACCGGCAGCTAAACCACCCGTCAAAATGACGATACGTCTATACCCATAAGTTACCTACAGAACCTATTCATCGCCAAACGGGCAAATAACGTTTTACGAACTTTTATTTCTTTAAGGTAAACCGCGAAACATTTGTTCACCAAAATGAATACTCGAGAAGGGTTAAAACCTTAACGTTTACGCTTCGGTACTGAGTCTAACTTCCTTATTCGTATGGCGTTGGGGTTAGTTTGGAACTTACAGGGTCGTTTCCCAAGTCGGCACCCTCATGCACAAAAAAAGGTTCAGCACTACGTCACTGAACCCTCATACGGTCTTTTAAGCCACGAATTTTGAAGAACTCAATGATGTTCTTCTGGACTCACGCTATTAAAATAGGCCACAAAGGCTACTGTGATTCCAATAATACCAATGATAACTGTAAATAAATCCCCGAAGGCTACTACCAATAAAATAAGAACGAGGTAAATTGCTACGTTAAGCCACTGGGGTAATTCTTTGGTATGAGCGGTATTTTCTGCCATTGTTTGAAGAAATAAAAGTAACTTTGAGCAAAAATAAGCAATTTTTTCAACATAGTTAATAGTCCATTTACTAATCTTCTTTTTACTAACCATTTTCTTCATCCATGAACCTTGTACGCATGCCCGTCGCCCTTCTTTTGCTTTCGCTTTTTGCAATTGGGGCAACCTCCTGTGGGGGAAAAAAAGAATCGGAAGAAACAAAAAGCACCTTCGGAGCACTGAAAGAATACGCTGAAAAAGTAGAAGAATTAAGTCAGAAAGAACCCGTAGAACCTATTGCCTTTCAGGAATTGAAAGAGCTACTACCCGAAAAACTGGTAGGGCTACCCAGAACCGCCTCTGAAGGTCAGGGAAGTGGGAATTTGGGATTCCAAGTAACAATGGCAAAAGGCACCTATTCGGATGACGAAAAATCATTGGACCTTGATATCATGGATTTAGGAGGAATTGGGGGAGCAGCAACAGCTGGCCTAGCTGCGTGGACACTGGCGGAAACCGAGCGGGAGACCGAAGATGGGTATGAAAGAACCATTCGCCTGGATGGACATAAAGGCTTTGAACGTTATAACAGCACTTATAAAGATGCTGAACTTAAAATATTCTATAACGATCGTTTTCTGATCTCACTGGAAGGCAATAACCTTTCCATGGACGAAGTAAAGTCAGCCTTCCGTCAAATCAATCTTTCCAGCTTGCCGAAAAATTAAACTATGTTAGCCAACCCATTGCCTGAAATTACCCTTACCCCCAACACGGTCCATGATCTGGGCGAATTAACCTTCTATCATTCAACCGATGGGCAAGCGGGAGATCGCCCCGTAAGAATATCGCTGGAATTAAAAGACGAGCGATTAACGGTCAATTTCAAGTGCCTTAACAACCCTTTTAGTGCCCATAATAGTTATACGGAGCATAATTCCGATTTATGGAGACAAGAAGTATTTGAAGTGTTTATAGCAGCAGGTGATTCAACTCCTTCACGCTATCTAGAGCTTGAAATAAATCCTAACAACGCACTTTTTGCGGCCTGGGTTGAGAATCATTCGGGTCAAAGACCTGAAAAACTTAGCATGTTACCCTATCCAGACCACGGCATTACCCATGATGTGCTAGTGGGTGATAACCATTGGTCGGGAAGTATTTCAATACCCCTCACGTTGTTAGGAGATCCGGTAAGTGAACAATATCGTTTGAATTTTTACCGCATCGCTTTACATACAGCACCAACACAACCCGAGTGGGAATGTGATTTGAATAACTGTGACTTCCTATGTTGGAGTGCTACCATGAGTGGGGAACAGCCTGCCTTTCACCGTCCTGCATATTTCGGTACACTTTCCGTCCGCTCCTAGGAATAGGGTTTGTAAAAGAAACCGTCCCCGGTAATATTATCGAGGACGGTTTTTTTGGTTGTTCTTTTGCCATTTAGGGTATTCAGATGATTTTTGGGGACCAATTTCAAGGTTTGCGAGAAGTGATGGATGCGTTTTCAGTTTATTCCATTAGGGTCGTCCTAGTGACTTAGCTAAGTCTATAGTTAAGCAGTTATTTAATCCTTTCAATGTTCTTTCATACCAACGATCGCCAACATTCTTCCGGTAATACCCCCTTCTTTTCGATGAGAGAAAAATCGATCTGAATCCCGAAAAGTACAATAGGGAGATACCTCAATGGCCTCAGAGCGAATTCCCGCACGTGTCAGTTGTCTACGATTGGCCTCTTTTAGATTTACCTTAAACTTTTCGCCCACTTCTTTCTTTAGAGAGGGATCGAAATGTTGTGCTACCTCTTCGCCCACTTCGAATTGGTCGAAATCAATGCACACTCCGATATAAGCCACGCAATCCTTGGGTTGGGAACCATAATCTTCCATCATCTTTTGCATGGTCTTACCCGAAATATCGGCTACCGTGCCCCGCCATCCAGCATGGATGGCCGCTATAACGTTGCGAACCGGATCAAAAATCAATATGGGGACACAGTCGGCGATGGTTACGGTAAGGAATATTCCAGGCACATTGGTAATAAACGCATCATATCCGTTATAGTAGCCCGGTGCGTTCACTCTTTTCACCAAATCCCCATGCACCTGGTGCCCTCCTGCTACACACCCCTCTTCTGTACCTAGGAAACGCCAGAGTCTAGCCCGATTCTCCAAAACTGTATCCCTATCATCTTCTGTATGTAACCCTAAATTTAACGATGCATACGGCCCCCAACTTGTTCCACCATAACGTGTAGTCTGAGCCATAAAAAGCATGGGATATTGTTTTACGAATTCGGGTATCTCCAATTGTGGCGTCATGCCAAGGAATTTT
>JBAYRB010000050.1:0-9764 GCA_041676905.1 Spirosomataceae bacterium | reverse complement strand
CCTTTGAAAAGAGTCGGCTCCGTAGCGGTTCTGGTTGGGGCATTTCCAGGAGCTTTTCCGCCAATGATCGGTTGGATTGCCGCGACGAATCAATTTGGATTAGAACCAGGCATCTTGTTTGCGATACAGTTTTTTTGGCAATTTCCTCATTTTTGGGCGATCGCATGGGTAGCCGATGAGGATTATAAACGAGCAGGTTACCGATTGCTACCCTCAGAAGGCGGTAAAGATTTGAACACTGCGTTTCAGATTATGATTAACGCCTTGTTTTTGATTCCTGTGGGTTGGTTGCCTTATAAACTGGGAATGACCGGTATTAACTCTGCTTTTATTGCCACAATTTTTGGTATATTATTCCTAGCGCAAACTTTTCATTTAATGCGGAAATGTAACGATAAGACCGCATTACAATTAATGTTCGGGTCGTTCCTATATTTGCCCATTGTACAAATAGCGTTTTTATTGGACAAGGTTTGATTTGAGTGGGGAGAAATGAAGAATATGGATACGACGATATCGGAATACAGAGAGGAAGGGCCTAAAGAAGTGCTGAGCATGGACCCGTTAAAGTTCATGGTATGGCTATTTCTAGCGGCAAGTGTGATGCTTTTTGCCTCTCAAACCAGTGCATATCTTGTAAAAAGAGCAGAAGGGAACTGGTTGGAATTTACCGTTCCTGCCATTTTTACTTATAGTACTATCGTGCTCGTTATCAGTAGTGTTACGATGCACTGGGCCTATTTAGAAGCGAAAAAAGATAATTTCAACCAACTTAAGTTGGCCGTAGCTATTACTTTTGTACTCGGCTTGGCCTTTATGGCTATGCAGGTCTTAGGCTGGCAAAAACTTGTAGAAATGCAAGTTTATTTCGTAGGAAATCTAGCAGGATCGTTCTTTTACGTATTTACTTTCCTTCATTTGGCGCACCTATTGTTGGGGTTGATTGCCCTGTTAAATACACTTTGGGCATCGATGAAGATGAAAGTTCACTCCAAACGTTTGAGGAGGATTGAAATATGTGCAACGATCTGGCATTTCCTGGATATTTTGTGGATTTATCTTTTTGTGTTTCTTTTGACTTTTAATTAAGTAATTAATTGTTTTAACCAATGGCGTCGACTATTACAACTACTAATGGTGAACCAAAACTTTGGCTGGGTGGAGTAGAACCTATGAAGGCTAGTTATGGGAAATTGATGATGTGGTTTTTCCTCCTGTCTGATACATTCACCTTTGGAGCCTTCCTCGTTTCCTACGGCCTAATCAGATACAGCTACCCGGCTTATTCCGGCGATGTGGCTGATTTTACCTTTTCAAATCTCTACTGGCCTATCCCAGAAAAAGTTTTCGCATCGGTTCCCTTCCTGCACGGCGTTTACCTGCCATTGGTTTTCGTAGGGATCATGACGTTCATACTGATTTTCAGTAGCGTAACCATGGTGTTAGCCGTAGAAGCCGGAAACCGGAAAGATAGAGCTGGTGTGCAAAAATGGTTGTTGTGGACTCTATTGGGCGGGATTACCTTCCTTAGCTGTCAGGCATGGGGATGGACTCACTTTATTCACGGTACAGAAGAAGGAACTGTAATCACAGAACTAGTAAACAATCAGTGGATCGAAAGAACCATTTACGGAGCAAATCTTATCGAAAACCAATATGGACCGGTCGCATTTGCCGACTTGTTCTTCTTCATAACAGGATTCCACGGATTCCACGTGTCCATAGGGGTGAGCTTACTGTTCTTGGTTTTCTATCGAACTGCCACCGGATTCTACGACCGGAGAGGTAGCTATGAGATGGTCGAGAAAGTGGGTCTGTATTGGCACTTTGTGGATCTGGTTTGGGTATTTGTGTTTACTTTTTTCTACTTGGTTTAAAAAATTGTATTGAGAATAATTATGGCACATTCGCATGACCACCATGTTGCAGCGGACGGAGGCGCAGCACAAAGAAAGGTTATCTGGAAAACGTTTTGGATCCTCCTGATTCTAACAGCTTTCGAATTCTTAATCGCCTTTACGATGGCTCACGGAACGTTGAGAATTACCATATTCGTGCTTATGACCATCGTGAAAGCTTTCTATATCGTAGGTGAATTTATGCACCTAAGGCACGAAACGAAAAGTTTGATATGGGCTATCACCATTCCAACCGTGTTGTTGATTTGGTTTGTCGTAGCACTAATCGTTGAAGGTGCTTATTTCTTCGAAGAAATAAATATTTTCAAATTCCGAAATTGAAATGAGGAAATTAAAAAGGGCCGGAATGCTAATTATCCTGTTGGCATTTCCGGCTCTTTTCTTTATTTTTTTGAAAACCTGTGGTACCAACCACTACGACCTTCCCTACTTTCATCCCGTCGTTGAACCCAGCGGGGAGGTTAGTTTAAAGGGAAAGGATACGGTCTATTACCAAGTATCAGGGGTTATAGGCCTAGGAGTTGCCGATGATACTATTCTTTCCAAGGTTCTTGACAACAAAGTAAATGTGTTTTTCGGAGTCGATCCTAACGCTGAAAAAAACACGCGATGGGAAATTCATCAAAATCGTCTTATCGAAAAATTAAGCAATGAAACAGACGTTGCCTACTATGAACGATATTCCAATACAAGCAACGATTTTGAATTTAATCCGGTAATTACCTACGTTCAGGAAATAGAAGGGGAGTCGACCAACTGGGAATCGATTTTTAAACTGAACGAAACGTCAGCAAACGGACGAACTTTTTTGCTTCATCAAACATTGATATTGGTAGACGGTCAGCGGCGGATTCGCGGGTACTATAATCTCGCAGATTCAGATGAGCTGGATCGAGCGCTGGCAGAAATAAAAATATTACTGTACCAGCGGAAAATCGCCGGCAAGAATTAATCAAAATGCAGTTCGAAAAACGTCATTCGTACAATCGTTGGATCAATATCCTGGCCATTGCAGTTCCCGTAATCGTTGCTCTGCTCCTGGGGATTCGACAAAAAGTGGACCTCGGCCCATGGACAAAAACATTACCCCACATTAACGGCGGGATAAATACATTAACGGCCATTTTATTGATTATCGGACGGGTATATATCGCCAAAGGCCAAATTGAAAAACATAGGAAAGTAATGACGAGTGCCTTTGTACTCGGTACACTTTTTCTAATTTCCTATGTCATTTACCACGTCTCTAACGATTCCACCCGATTTGGGGGGGATATCCCGATTGTCCGTTATGTCTACTACTTTTTATTAATTTCCCATATTATATTATCCGTAGTAGTAGTCTGGTATGTGCTGAGAGCCATTTACTACGGGTGGACAGGCCAAATAACAGAGCATAAGAAAGTCGTCAAATATGCGTTTCCCATTTGGCTCTATGTTAGTGTGACGGGAGTCATTGTTTATTTAATGATTAGTCCCTATTATTCGTGACTTTAAGTGTTGATTGAAAAAGACTGAAAAGCTAGAAGGGTGGTTAACATGAGAAAATTAATTTTCCGGGCTTCCGGGTTCTTATTGGTATTTCTACTTAGCACCATCGATTTATGGGCTCAGTGCGCGATGTGCCGAGGATCGGTACAAAGTACCTTGGGAAATGGTAGAAATAATGTAGGTATCGGCATTAATGTCGGAATCATGTACCTGTTCGTCATTCCCTATATCTGTCTAGGTGTGATAGCTTACTTTTGGTATCGTAATAGTCGTAAGCTCATGCACGAACGTCAGATCATTCGGACACGGGTACAAAATGCCCTGGATAAAGGGGAGCTTTAATCCCAAATGGGGTAGTGCCGGAGTGCTATTTTCGAACCGAAAAATATTTTGGTCGACGACTCAAATGACGTCGTGTAATCGGATACGTAAAAAGCTCTTGACCCGCTTCCAGCTGGGTTAATAAGATAATGTTGTTCCAACCAGGCTTTGACCGAACGCGCTACGATCTGTGAACTATCGAGGATTTCCACCCGTCCCTGGTAGAAGTCTTCAATCTCGTTTTTTAATAGGGGATAGTGAGTACAACCCAGAATTAATGCCTCGATGCCCTCGAGCTGGGGAGCGGACAAATATTGACTGAGCACGCTTACTCGAATCGAATTATCAAAAAAGCCTTCTTCAATCATCGGTGCCAGTAACGGCGTTGCCAAGGACTTTAAAACAATTCCTTTTTCTAAAAGATCGATTTTCTTCTTATAGACATTGGATTGGACCGTTTGTCTCGTCCCGATCAATCCAATTGTCCTTTGCGCATAAGGTTCACTTATGTAATCAATTACCGGATCGATTACGTTCATGGTCTTTGCGCGTTTCCCCACATATTCTCTTACCAAATCGTAGGCTGCTGCTGAAGCAGAATTGCAGGCGATTAAGATGAGTTTGCAATCCTGCTGTAACAACATATTACAGATCTTTATACAATAGGCTTGTATGGCTGCCGTTGATTTATCTCCATAGGGTAAGTGTGCCGTATCACCGAAATAAATCATATTCTCGTTGGGTAAAAGGTCTGCCAAGGCTTTGGCGACGGTCATGCCACCAATACCACTGTCAAAAATCCCGATAGGAGAAGCGGAGTTATACATAATTTTTTTTAGTCCATGCAACTTGTCAGGTGCGAAGATGCATCATATGTCTGAAAGTCTTTATTAACCGATGGGTAAAATTTTGCAACTGTTTAGTCACGAGGGTCAACTGCTCGAATCGCTCAGAGCTAAAGATTCCAGAGCACAGCGCTGGTTATTCGATAAATATTCTGGTCGGATGATGGCCGTATGCATCCGGTATGTTGATGATCGAACAGTGGCGGAAGATATCCTGGTACAGGGTTTCCTGAAAATTTTTGACTCGGTGGGGCGATTTCGCCAAGAAGGGAGCTTCGAAGGGTGGATGCGTAGAATCATGGTGAATGAAGCCCTGGCCTATTTAAGAAAACAAAGAAGAGGCTTTGAAAAAGTTAGTTTGGAAGAGGCACACGGCGTAGTGGATTACACCTTCGTGGAGCAAAACATCGACGCGGAAGTTATTCTTCAAATGATCGAAAATCTGCCGATTGGCTACCGAACTGTTTTTAATCTTTTCGCCATAGAGGGGTATTCTCACCAAGAAATAGCCGAAATGTTGGGAATAACCGAAAGCACATCCAAATCACAACTCCATCGTGCAAGAGCTCATTTACAGGACTTTTTGCAACAATGGGAGAGTTTGGAAAAAAAGAAAACTGATTTCAACCGGAAAAATTTGTTGTAGCAATCAAGATCATGAAAAATAAATTTGAACAACCCGATCATCTGTTTAAAAGTAAACTCGACGAACTGGAAGTCGAAGTCCCTCTGACGGCCTGGGATAGAATTCAAAATGAAAGCGCGAAGACAAAGGGGATGCGTTATTCATTAAAACATTTCGGATGGGCCGCCGCGATCGCTATTCTACTACTTACAGTGGGTATCTGGACGAGCCGTCAACTAAGCCTCTCTAAAAAAAATCAAGAAGAATTATCATTGACAAACCCTACTCCAACCATTGAAAATCTAGCAGAACCGAAGGCCGAGTTGGAGGTGACAAGTACGACGGAAGATTTGGCGGAACCTGTAACCTTAGGACGCCAACCTGCAGAATTGGCAATTCGTCATACCAGCAAAGCTGCATTTACAGAGGAAGAGCCTGAGAATTTAAAATCATCGTTGTCGGCAGCAATTGATCATCGGAAAGAAACAAAAGAAGCAAATGATCCAACACCTATGGATGGAGATCAAGGAGGGGTTTCACGGGTTCTGGTGGTTTACATTACACCGCCCGTACTAGAGGAAAAATTGGAGGAAAACGATGAATTAGGTGTCGAAAACGAAACGGGCGGAGTAGTGCTCGTAGCCGCCGAAAATACGAGCGTAGGGAAAGAACCGGAAGGGACAAAAAGGAAAGGTCTGCAAAAATTATTCAAGCAGCTAAAAAATGCGAAAACCGGCGAAAAAATAGATTGGGAAGAATTAGGAGTGAGCTCCTATCGGGGAATCGCCAATGTGAACTATCAGCGGGATTAAATAGGGAAAATTTATATAAGATGAAAAAGCATTTGTTTGTAAGCAGTATTATCATGCTCACAGCTTTGTTCGGGGCCTCCTCTACCGGAGCACAGGTGGCTCCCCGTGATTCAGTAGTAATCGCATTTGATGAACAAACCCGTATCATTATTTACGGCGCCGATCGGAAAGAAATTGCAAAGCTTTCTCAATATGACTTTAATAAACTCATCGGAGACGTATTAAAAAAGCTCGATTCCCTACCCCCTACGGATGGGGTTACAGAAGACAGTATCGATGGTTCGATTTATCTTAAACCTAAAACCAGGGCCGCAGACCAGCCTGAGCGCGCCTTGCCTCGAAATGAAAAAGAAAGTAAAACCGATCGTCACTCTACGTCTGAGACGAAAAGTACTACGATCTTTTCATGGAGAGAAAAGGAACATGACTTCCCTGGGGATTCGGTAACGGTTGAAAGGTCCACGAAGAAGTACGGGCGACGCAGTCCCCGACAGGGTATCGATTTTCGCATAGGTTTTAATACGTACGGAGAACGAGAGTGGGGGGCTTATAATGCTGAGAATTTCAATTTACATACGGGAGCTTCTCGTTTTGTAAGCGTGGGAATGGTTCGTAGTCTTCCCGTAATTCGGGGGAAAGAAAGTAGTTTCTTTATGGATTTTGGCTTAGACGTTTCTTGGTTTAACCTCATGTTCGAGGGGAGCGATGTCATACGCAAAGAAAGCAGTGGGTTATTGTTTTCTGCTCAATTGGACGATGCGGGGCAGCCCCTTCGCTTAAAAAAGAACAAACTAGTGTCGCCTCACATCAATCTGAGTTTGATGCCCACACTCACTTTCCGAAATCCGGTGATCAGTCATGTCAGTGCGGGGGTATACGGCGGGTATCGGATTGGAGGGTATCGCAAAATTCGGCCTTACCAGGGGGCGAAGTCTCGGGTATCGAGTGATTTCTATATGCAGGACATTCATTATGGGTTGGCTTTGGAAGTCGGGTTGCGTTATCTTCCGGATCTATTCGTCAATTATGATATGAACAGTCTATTTGAGCAGGGAAAGGGGCCTCAGGTTAGGATGTTGAGTTTTGGTCTTCGGATCTAAAAATTTCTAAAAAAAAATTGGGTTCATGGGTTAATTTGCAAATCTCAGAAAATCAGGTTAATATCCGTGGCAAATAAAGGAAATGGGGGTGTAGGACCCTCATTTTTTTGAGTAAATAAAAAATAATTGAAAATATTTTTTGAGAAAGTTTTTGGTGATGTCATAAAACGCTATAATTTTGCGACTCCAAAATCTAATGAGGTTTTGCTAAACGATTGAGGTTGTAAGTCTCCG
The DNA here is from genome assembly GCA_041676905.1 of Spirosomataceae bacterium. GTDB lineage: Bacteria > Bacteroidota > Bacteroidia > Cytophagales > Spirosomataceae > Ravibacter. The sequence goes on along the minus strand of JBAYRB010000050.1, from coordinate 2,417 downwards.
GGGGTGTACCAGAGTGGCCAAATGGGGCAGACTGTAAATCTGCTGACGTATGTCTTCGGTGGTTCGAATCCATCCGCCCCCACAATTCAGAATGGCCTCAAGGTACATTTTGGATAGCAAAAATGCGGAAGTAGCTCAGCTGGTAGAGCGATAGCCTTCCAAGCTATAGGTCGCGAGTTCGAACCTCGTCTTCCGCTCCACCTAAAGAAAAGCAAACCCTATCGAAATTGGGACAGGGTTTGCTTTTTGGGGTTTGTGGAGAAGTGTAGTCAGCCTTTGGGCTGTGTTTTTGGCGGGTGATTTACGCCTTTGTAGCTCAGGGGTAGAGCACTTCCTTGGTAAGGAAGAGGTCAGGGGTTCAAATCCCCTCAAAGGCTCACAAATTTGAGTGTTGTTGCGTCAGCAGGAGATCATATACCAATCAAGTTTATTAATTCATAAATTAAGAATAAATCAAAATGGCAAAAGAGACGTTTGACCGCTCGAAACCCCACGTGAATATTGGTACAATCGGGCACGTTGACCACGGAAAAACTACCCTTACAGCTGCGATTACTTCCGTATTGGCGGGTAAAGGGTATGCGCAAAAACGTGATTATTCGGCGATAGATAACGCACCGGAAGAAAGAGAGCGTGGTATTACCATTAATACATCGCACGTAGAATATCAGACAGAAAACCGCCACTATGCGCACGTTGACTGTCCTGGTCACGCCGACTATGTGAAAAACATGGTTACAGGTGCAGCCCAGATGGACGGAGCAATCCTCGTGGTAGCGGCTACTGACGGTCCCATGCCACAAACTCGTGAGCACATCCTTTTAGCTCGTCAGGTGGGTGTTCCTCAGTTGGTTGTTTTCATGAACAAAGTTGACTTAGTGGACGACCCTGAACTTCTTGAGCTGGTTGAGATGGAAATCCGTGAGTTGTTGAGTTTCTACGAATTCGACGGTGATAATATCCCAGTTATACAAGGATCCGCATTAGGAGCTCTTAACGGAGAACCTAAGTGGGTAGAAAAAGTGGAAGAACTGATGGCAGCTGTTGATAGCTGGATTCCAATTCCTCCACGTATGACCGACCTTCCATTCTTGATGCCTGTTGAGGACGTGTTCTCAATTACTGGTCGTGGTACTGTGGCAACAGGTCGTGTTGAGCGTGGTGTAATCAACACTGGCGATCCCGTAGATATCTTAGGTATGGGAGCTGAAAACCTTAAGTCTACTGTGACTGGGGTAGAGATGTTCCGTAAGATTCTCGACAGAGGAGAAGCTGGTGACAACGTAGGTCTTCTACTTCGTGGTATTGACAAAACCGATATCCGTCGTGGTATGGTAATTTGTAAGCCCGGTTCGGTTAATCCTCACCAAAAATTCAAAGCTGAGGTTTACGTGTTGTCGAAAGAAGAAGGTGGACGTCATACTCCATTCTTTAACAAATACCGTCCACAATTCTACTTCCGTACTACGGACGTAACCGGAGAGATCAAACTTCCCGAAGGTGTGGAAATGGTAATGCCTGGTGATAACATCACGATCGAAGTATCTCTGATCAACAAAATTGCTATGGAAAAAGGTCTTCGTTTCGCGATTCGTGAAGGAGGTCGTACCGTAGGTGCTGGTCAGGTTACGGAAATCATTGAATAGTTCAAAGTCGTTTGGGCTACAAAAAGAACAGTGCATTTTTAGGAGTGCACTGTTCTAAGTGTAAAATAATATCACTATCTTTGCAGCCCGAAACAATTTTTGGAACAGACACGGGCATAGTTCAAGGGTAGAATAGCGGTCTCCAAAACCGTTGATGGGAGTTCGAATCTCTCTGCCCGTGCAGAAAAATAAAGACTGGAATGGACAAAGTTGTATCCTTTTTAAAAGCTTCCTGGGTTGAGTTTACCCAGCACGTCACCTGGCCAAGCTACAAAGAGCTTCAGGCGAACACAACGCTAGTGTTGATTGGTTCACTCATCTTCGCCTTGGTGGTGGGTTTGATGGATCTGGCTTTTGAAAACGGGCTCAACCTATTCTACCGGTCATTTTAAAGGTATTTAGCTAATCAAAGGTAAATATGGCGGAAACGGGGAGCGGACTAAATTGGTATGTATTGAGAGCAGTCTCTGGGCAGGAGAAAAAGATTAAATCCTACATAGAGAATGAAATTGCCCGCCAAAAACTAGGAGAATACGTACCTCAAATTCTGATACCTTCGGAGAAAGTCTTCGAAATGAGGAATGGTAAAAAAAGGGTTAGAGAGAAGAATTTCTTCCCGGGTTACATCATCATTTCCGCAGATCTTTCGCAAGGTGAGGTTTACCACATCATCACAAGCATTCCGGGTGTGATCGGCTTTTTAGGAAGCTCGGATGGTAGTGGAACGTCCAAAACACCCATCCCCCTACGGCAGTCGGAAATCAACCGCAT
>JBAYRB010000049.1:0-9806 GCA_041676905.1 Spirosomataceae bacterium | reverse complement strand
TAATGAGCCTGAATTGTGGCGATTTTCGCTTATTTCCGCTGCCGGAGTTGACAATATGCGAAAATATATTGCTGCTGCTGTGAAAGAACGTAAACAAGGACGGCAGTATGCGTTCATCGTATATGATAAAACGGCAGCTACTTATGCAGGGTCCACCCGGTTTTGCGATATTGACCTCGAAACACAGTGCGCCCAGATGGGGTATACCTGGTATAGGAAGCGGTTTAGAGGTACCCCCCTCAATAAACATTGTAAACTTTTGCTGCTCGATTTTGCATTTTCGAAAATGAACCTGGAACGTGTTGAATTTCGTGTAGATGTAGAAAACGAAATTGGACGAATGGCACTGATCAGTTTAGGATGTACTCAAGAAGGTCGGTTGAGAGCCTGTGGTCCTAATCGAAATGGCCCTCGACGGGATTGCTACGTGTACAGCATTCTAAAGCCTGAATGGGAATACGATCTCCGTTTTAAACTCTTAGATCGATTGAACCATTTCCGGTTGATTAAGTAAGCTTTTTCTGATAATTCGTTTCAAGGGTCATCAGGGATTGTGCAATACGGTCGAGGTTATCCTCACTAGCTAACAATTCCACATGCCACCCCTTCAAGGGAACCGTTTGAACGGTGTGGTTGCTATAACGTTGCCAGGAAAAATCTTGCTTGAAGGTATGTTCTGCCCCTTTCTCACTTGCCAGGTAGAGTAAAATCGTTGCGTTTATTTTACGAAAGGTTGGGAAGCTTTGAGTGTATTCCCAAATGACTCTAGAGGGGTGGGATGGATCTACGCTTTGTTTTACTTCTGTAAAATTTTGGCGGTATTCCCGGTATACACTTCTAAAATTCTTGACATATTGGGTCCAAAAAGTAAGCGGGGAGGAAGCGAATAATTTGCCTTTCCGGGCTAAACGGATCAGAAAATTCCGCATTTGTTCCCATCGTGAAAGCTTTTCATATAAGGGGGTGTCGAGCAGAATCAAATTATCGACGTTTATTTCTTTTTCTTCCAGTTTCATTGCCAACAAATAGGAGAGAATTCCGCCAAATGAATAGCCAAAGAGTTGGTTAGACGGGTGGTTTTGAATCTGATCGGCCATCGCATCGATCAAATGAGCTAGAGGGACAATCTTTCCCGTAGTATCGACTGGGCGATAAAATAGAAAGTACAAATTGTAATGATCGCTCAGTCGGCGTTCGAGGTCAAAATAAGTCCGTCGATCGCCTGGGTAGGGAGGTATAAAGTATAGCGAAGGGCGTGAGGGATTATAATCATTTAGCAACAGGCTGTGGGCGGGTCGTTCTTGCAGTTCTCCAACGTAACGAGCGAGCAAACGAGGGGTACTATAGGTATTTCCGATGCCAGCCGGGAGTTCAAAACCGAGATACTTTTCCAATTCGTGAACACAAACGGCGGCTGTCAGCGAATTCCCACCTAGGTCTAAGAAAAAATCATCGTCCGGATGTATCTCTTGGTGGATCTGCAATTCCTTTTTCCAAATATGGATGATCATGTTATTGAGATCGTTTGCGTTAGCCGTTTTGGGTTCCACCTCGTCAATGTGAATCTCCCTAAGTTTGGTACGATCAATTTTACCGGTTGCCGTTTTAGGAAATTGATTGGTTTTCATCCATCCATTGGGTAAAGGGGCAGTTGGTAAGGCGGTCCGAACCCATTGTCGTATTTGAGAAACCGTAAGTTGGTCTGCACCTTTAAACCAGGCCTGGACACGTTGTGTTTCGGGATGGAAAACCACCGCGGCTTCCGTGACTTCGGGGTGGGATAGAATGCTTTTCTCAATTTCGAGGAGGTCAACTTTGATCCCATTGATTTTCACGATGTCGTCCGTTCTCCCTACGAGAAACAGGAAGCCTCTTTCGTCGAGATAACCTCTGTCACCTGTTTTAAATCGAATCTTCTGGTAGTGTCCGTACTCAAAGTTATTCTGTTCAATTTGATTGATATAACGGTCGGGTAAGGCTTCACTTTCAACCACAATTTCCCCGGTTTCCCCGGCAGGTAATTCCGCCCCTTTTTGATCTACTACCAATACCATTTTTCCCTTAACGGGCTTGCCCACCGACCCAATCGTCGAGAAATCCAAATTGTCGAGCGAATGCTTGATGAAGCTAATACTACGCGTTTCCGTGGTCGCATAACCATTCATCAATTGGATATGTTTCGGCAATCGATCCGCAAATAATCGCATATCCTCTATGGATGCTGCTTCAGCAGTTATCACGAGCAGTCTTAATCTATTAAGAAAGGGGTCGAGCGGCAAAATTGACTTAGCCAAAACACGAAGCACACTGACAGGTACAGTGGTGAACGTTATGCCCAAGTCACTCCAAAAGCGGGGTAAGTCATAAAAATTCGTTCCGGCGGTGTCGTGTATAATTAGTTCGGCGCCTGATAAAAGGGTGGGAAATATGGCGCCCAAACTGGCACTGAAGAACAGGGAACCGGCGTAGTCACGTTTGTCGTTCGATTCAATTTCCATAATTTCCGCCACCAATCGGCTTTCTTGTAGGATGAAATCCTGCCTATAACGAACCAGTTTGGGTGTCGAGGTGGTTCCGGAGGTCATATATACGGCAAAGTAAGGTGACGCGACCAGCGAAGTCAGTTTTACCTCTTCATCCGTAATTTTATTTTCCCAAATCAGTTCGGGGACCTGCCCTAAACTGGAAATATTTTTAGTTCTGATAATAGCACCCAACTCTATAAACGTACGGAAACTGGATGCCAACTCTAATTTATGCCCCAGGTAGAAATAATAGTTTCCGGAAAGTAGAACCCCGATCATTGACACAATGCTATCCACCGGGTTTTCCAGCATTATTGCTACACAACGGTTTTGGACGTTGTTTTTCGTAAGCCAAGCAGCTATAGAACGGGCTTCCTCGTCGAGTTGCGCATAGGTTTTTGAACTTCCAAAGCCTGTCAGCGCGTTCTTTGAACCAAAGTTTTTTACAACTTCAGCCCATGCATTAATAAAATTTGCCGACATAAAAATAGGATCGTTGTTAAACGTTAAATGCAAAAAATGTTTTGCCTTAACCTAGAACATTGAACATATTGGTTAATTGGGCGATACTAATTTAACGAAAATCCTATGTTAATTGAGGACAGGAATTAAAAAGTAATTTTACGGTAGTGATCCGGAAATAATAGCTCAGCCCAAGGCTTGGTTATTGAACCCCTTGACAGGCCAACGTCAATTTTTCGTCTGCTGCCAAATCAAATCGAACATCCACTACCGTAAGGTTTTTGGCAGCAATAACTTGTTCGATTCGCCCTCCCGAAACCTGATATTTCACTCCTTTTTTCATTAAGAAGCGAATCCGACAATTCTTTAAATCAACAGGAAAGCGGTTGTGAACGACCACGTTATTAGCAGAAAGTGACCCGTCATTTGCTCCACTATATTCGGTTGTGAGATTAGCCTCCAACTTTTCGATCGGATCAACAGGGTTTGTGCAGAATCGGAGGGGCGGCGTCATTTTGAGTTCGCCTGCTTCGACTGAAAATATTCGGAAATAACCAAGTACTTTCTCCCATTCTGACACGGAGCCACTTCGGCTAATAGATCCGGAACGGACGGCAAGGGTGGGAGTAGTTCCGAACGAGTATTCGTGGGGCGTATGTACGTGACCGTGAAGTACGGCAGCTATTTGATGCTGATCGCAAAAGACTGTATCGATAGCATTCGGTTTATGGATCGCCAAAATCCGCGTCTGTCCGGGACCGGTGTTTTTTAAAAAATCACTCAAAATTTGTCCTTGTGGACCACTCGCTAATTTTCCTGAGGGGTATTCCGTTAGGGGATCACCCAGACAGTCGTCCGCAACTAAGACCCGTGTATCGGCGTAGGAAAAACCGTAGACACGTTTTCCCAATAAATCATTCCATTGTCGGGCTTTTTCAAGGTGGGCATCAGGTTTTAGGCCGTAGAAGTCGTGATTTCCCGTACTAGAAAAAACAGGTGCTTCGATCGCATGAACCCCTCTAAAACCATGTGACCCTTCGAAGTAATTACGATATTTTTCCTCAACGACAGGGCGCTTATTCCCATCAGTAACGGTGTATCCACCCCAACCCACCGAATCTGCATCAAATCGGGTGTAATCGTGGATAAGGTCGCCGGTGACAATAACAAAATCGGGTGCTATAATATTAACAACAGTCACAAAACGATCCAGTAGTTCTAGTTCTTTGGCGTAACCATCTTCGGCAGTACCTACCCATTGCCGAGACACATGGGGATCTGAGATATGAATAAATCGATGTTGGGCATTGAATTCTTTGACAATTTTGAGGGCTTTAGCGGACCGATGCACTTCGTTTTCACTATATACAAGTAGGTCGTAAAGGTCAGCCGGAATGTCGGTGGGGATATTAACTTCTATTTTTTGATTTACAGCAGCACGGGTGTAAGAATCGTATTCAAAATGACCCATTTCGACCTGGCGTAGGATAAGCTGAGCCGAAACGAAAGAGCTTTGTACAATTATCGAATCAATTTTATCAGCTTTGTCGTTTTGATATAGAATGTTGAGGTTTTGACCAATTTGTCGAATGGCCGGGCAGGCTCTTCCGGGATATACAATACGAGTAGCGAATGTCGATGTCCCGCTTAAACAAGTAAGTAGTAATAGTAAATAAACTTTTTTGAGCGTAGGTATAGGAGTTGAATACATCTTTTTGAAATAAAAAGTCAGTCGAATGGGCATTTTACTGACCTATGTGGAATAGTTAACATAAAATTTAATCTTGTGCTTATTGATCGCTACGGGGATGGTGAGAACAGGGTTAAAAAGTCCGAATTGGAGGGATGACAAAATTTTATAAAGCGATTGGCCTTTTTCTGCTCTGTTTTTTGTTCGCAACCTGCGAATTTAGAAAACAGCGCACCTATAAAATAGCGGAACGGGACACGACGATTACACGAGAAAACGCTTATAGCGATCTTTTTTTGGACACTGGGAATCTCACCACCTTTATAGAAGAACGGGAAATGCATGATAGTTTGGCTAATCGCATGCGAAGTTTTTACAATAAGCGTAATTACCAATTTGCCTGGTTTTTCCCACAGGGCATGGCCGAATACGTGTCCACTTTCCTGCATATGCAAGATCAATTCATCTATTATTCAAATGATAGTACCCTTTATCTACCCGGGCTCAAAGAGCGTGTTTTTACATTGATTGATTTGCAACAGATCGACCCCAATGATCCTCAAATTTACGAGACAGAATTGCTGTTAACCTATCAATTTTTTCGCTATGCATATTATGCCTATTCGGGTGATCGGCAAGTGAATTTACAGGATTTGGATTGGTTTATTCCCCGCAAAAAATTGGAATTGGAGCCCTTTCTCGATTCCTTAATAGCGCACCAAGGTGAACGAATCGAAGAATTTGAACCGGTACATCCACAATACAACTTACTTAAAAAATACTTATTGCAATATTATGACATCCATGAACATCGAGAATGGCCGACCCTTAAACCGGGTAAACAGGTCCTAAGATTAGGCGATAAAGACCCGGTGGTTCCATGGGTTAGGAAGCGATTAAAACTGTTGGGTTACCTACTAGACGGTGAAGCGGATAGCTTGGATATGATTACTCCTTTGTTAGCAAAGGAGGTTATTTCATTTCAAAAACATTATGGTCTTGAGGAGGACGGGTCCCTCGGGCCGACCTTTTTTGCCGAAATCAATAAAACTCCAAAAGATCGAATACGGCAGCTATTGATTAATATGGAACGTATCCGGTGGATGCCCGACCATTTGAACAGCGACTTCATACTTGTAAATATTCCCGAATATCGACTCCATGTTTATGAAAAGGGGCAACATGCGTATCGGATGAATGTGGTCGTTGGGGCTGTTGCCCATCGCACCGTTGTTTTTTCTGATGTGGTAAGTCAAATCGTTTTTAGCCCTTATTGGAACGTGCCACCGAGTATCGTTCGGAACGAAATTTTACCAGCGCTTGAGAAGGACTCGGCTTATTTAGATCGAAATAACATGGAATGGGTCGGGACTACTCTTAGGCAAAAACCAGGTCCCGGGAATGCTTTAGGGAAAGTGAAGTTTCTATTCCCCAATAACTACAATATTTACTTACATGACACCCCTTCCAAAAAATTGTTCGAGTCTCCCCACCGTGCCTTTAGTCATGGGTGTATTCGCATAGCTGAACCCCAAAAATTAGCTGAGTTTATCCTACGAAAGGACAGTACTTGGACAAAAGAAAGGATTATTGAAGCGATGAATGCCGGTATCGAGCGCGTGGTTCGACTTCGTCCTGAATACCGGATACCCGTCGTGATCGGCTACTTTACCGCCTGGGTCGATAGTGAGGGGAATCTGAATTTTAGGAGGGATATTTACGGTCATGACAAACGAATGGCTGCCCGTTTTTTAAAAAATGAAAAATGAATTACAAAAAGAATAGTCTGATTTTCTAAATTCATGTATATACATATGTGAATGCTTGCGTGAACTAAAAAGATGGGCGGATTATTTGATGAAATAGGTGGTAGCAAGAAACGGACAGAAGTAATCAAGGTGCTGTTTTACAGTGCTTTGTGTGGATGTTTGTGCTCATCCTCAACCTTAGCTCAAACCGGAAGCATTCACGAGCCTGTTCGGTACGTGGGTGGGGTTACCATCGATCCCAATGTTCACGAAGGCCGCCTGCGCTATGCAATTGGCGTGGAAAGTAGGCAAACATTACGTGTGAACCGAACGCATCCGGAATTGGCTGATGATCACGGGTGGACTTACAATCATGCTTCAAATCTTACCTACTGGAACGGTACATTTTATCAGCAATATTTAAGTAATCCGGTCGATGAACATATTGCTCCTGGACAGACTTTATTAATAACATCCAAAGACGGCCGTAATTGGTCAAAACCGGAAGTTATTTTCCCCCCCTATGAAGCTCCACCCGGCGTCAAAGTTCCCGAGGGGTACGATGGGTACATGATGCATCAACGTATGGGCTTCTACGTGGCACCCAATGGCAAGTTACTCACCTTAGCCTTCTATGGACATGCGGAAGATCCATTTGAAAAAGGGGGTATAGGTAGGGTGGTTCGGGAAATAAAAAAGGACGGTAGCTATGGTCCGATCTATTTTATACGCTACAGCAGTCATACGGATTGGAATGAAACGAATACGAGTTACCCATTTTATAAGCGATCGGAAGACCGGGATTTTGTGGCGGCCTGTGATTCATTGTTATCGGATCCATTGATAACACTTCAATGGCGGGATGAAGATAATGGGCTGGATGGCTTTTACGAGGGGGAACGAGGTGGGTCGGCCTTGTCATACTATAAACGAAAGGACGGGAAAATAGTGGGTCTTTGGAAGCGTTCCCGAGCAGCTCTTTCCGAGGATGGAAGAGTTTTTTCAAAGTCGGTTAAATGTCCAACTTTGATTATGTCGGGTGGGAAAGTTTGGGGTCAAGCTACGAAAGACGGTCGTTATTCCCTGGTATATAACCCCATCGATTTAACCCAATATCGTTTCCCTTTGATAGTGATTTCCGGCGACGACGGAATTATTTTCGATGATATGTTGCTGGTTCAAGCTGAGGTTCCTCCACGCAGATTCTATGGTCGCTGGAAGGATTTTGGCCCTTGTTATGTGCGCGGCATCGAAGGTTATGGAGATTCTCCTGGTACCGATATGTGGCTTACGTACAGCATGAATAAAGAAGATATGTGGGTGAGTAGAGTTCCCGTACCCATTCGATATAAAGTTGAAGGACCGGTGCATGATCACTTTGATAATTTTGAAATTGGTGGATCTGTCCCTGATTGGAATATATACGCGCCCAAATGGGCTCCGGTAGACCTGGTGAATAGTCCAAATCGAAAAGGACTGGCTTTAGAGTTAAGAGACGAAGATCCTTATGATTATGCCCGAGCCATAAGAGTATTTGAGGAGACTGAACATGCGCGAATCGAGATGGATATTATGGCGGGCCAGGATAATCAAGGAATCCTCGAAATTGAAGTTACGGATCAATTTGGTAATCGTCCGGTACGAATTCGCTTTACCGAAAAAAGGGAAATTATCGCGGCTTCGGGGGGTATAGAAAAGATCGTAGGCCAATATCGTTCAGGGGTATGGCATACATTGAAACTGGAAGTGAATGGTACGATTTCGGGGGCATATGATCTTTATTGGGATGGGAAAAAAATTGCCGAAAAATTTGCCTTATCGGAGGCGGTAAAGTCGGTGGAACGAATCTCGTTTCGCACGGGTGCTTACAGGGATCAACCCAATCGGACTACGCCCAATCAAGAGCCCGCACCTCCGTTGCCTGGTGCCGATGAAAAAGAAAAGCTAACTCGTTTTTTGATTGATAATGTGAAGGTTAAGTGAATTTAACCATTGGTAAATATAGACTAGGTAATAATTAACAAAAGCAAAAGGTTGGTTTTGATGGTCTTGTAAGCCCTCCACTATCTGTACCATCTTTCCGACGGCAGTTAAAAAAGGAGAAATCCATGCGCTGGAAAATATATCGAATAGACGATTTTCCAGCGCAATTAACTGCACATTAGGGAAATCCAATCGCTTGAGAAAAAGCCTTCTAAATACATCCAATCTGTAATTGCTCCCATTTGGAATCGCTATATTTGCGAGGCCGAAACAATCGTCTACCTGCATCATAGACCCGAAACCCAATGAAACATTTTTCTTCATTACTAAGACCTTTTTACCCTACCTCCGTATTCCTGTTAAGCGTATTCATTTGCACCACGGTTCATGCCCAATCGTTGAAAGGTTCAGAGGTATTCGACCAAGCAGCATTAAATGGGATTCGGACGGAAGAAGGATTTAGAAGGTGCGAGCGCTTTGTTACCGCCTGGCTTGCCTATGCGGACCCGATCAGTAAGTTAATTCCGCGTAATCTGGATCAGGATCGTGATTTGTGGAATGCGAAGGATTGTGGGGCCGATAATTACCCTTTTATGGTCTTGACTAGCTTTTTTACCCATAGAGAACGGTTTGACGGCCTGATGAATCAAATGTTACGTAACGAAGAACGCCTTACATCAAGGGTGGGTGCTTTGCCAGATGATTACTCCTTTTCTAAAAAGGATTTTTTACACCCGGAAATTAATATGGGGAGAATTGTATTTGGTTCAGCAGAATATATCAAGGACGGTCTAATGCCCCTTACCGAATGGATTGGCCGAAGCACTTGGTCAGAGCGAATGTTGGGGATATTGGATGAACTGAATCGGCAAATTGTCGTGGCGGATGATCCTGAATATTCAATAACAGTGAAAACAGAAGTAAATGGCGAGCTTCTTCAGGTTTTGTCGAGGGTTTACTGGATGACGGGCGATTCGAAGTATTTAGACTGGGCTGAAAAAATTGGAGATTATTTTTTGCTGGGGGAGGGCTACCCGTTAAAGACAGTGGAAGTAATGCGTTTACGAGACCACGGTTGCGAATTAATTTCCGGTTTATGTGAATTATACGCCACGCTCCATTTTGTAAATCCGGAGAAAAAGCAACGTTATCAGGAACCACTTTATCGATTGCTGGATCACATTCTTGCATTTGGTCGCAATGAAGATGGGTTCTTCTACAATGCCTACAATTCTATAACCGGTGATATAATTGATCAGGAAGTTTCGGATAGTTGGGGTTATAATCTGAACGGTTACTATACGGTTTTCTTAGTAGACGGTACCGAAAAATACCGCGATGCGATCCTAAAAATATTTGGGAATCTTCATAAATATCGCCAATTCGATTGGGAAAGAG